>CAZHEA010000010.1:0-58177 GCA_964531165.1 uncultured Thiotrichaceae bacterium | reverse complement strand
TAATGCCAGTGTGGTGGAATTGGTAGACACGCCGGATTCAAAATCCGGTTCTAGCAATAGAGTGCCGGTTCAAGTCCGGCCACTGGTACCATTTGCGTAAACCTGATAACTAAACTTTGCTATCTCAGGTTTACAACAAAAAATTCGTTAAAAATTACCTACGAGTTTTTAAATAATCATTATATAATCTTGCAATGAAAAAATGGCATCATGCTTTACTAATCTGTAGTTGCATTAACTTATATTTACCTGTGCTGTTTGCCGGCACAGCTGAAGACACTCAACTGAACCTGCAAATTCATAATGATGCGGTTGCGTATCAGAACCTCGTTGAGCAGGCTTTATCTTACAGAGATGTAACCCTGCAAACCTACCAGCATATTAAAGTTAATTTTAAAAATGGCATCCCCCTCTCGGGTCGCAATATAGAAACCCTTAACACCGGCATACTGCAGCATCTAGCCCTGCGAAAAAAACTCTACACCTACGCTGGTTATTACGAATATCTACTTTATGATAAAGCCATCAATATAAATGATGCGACACGCTTAAAAGGCATTATGCTTTCGTTGTCAGCTGCACTGGTTTTATATGACAACTACTTGCTCTCTATTTCTATATTTGAAGAAGATGTGAAGCTGCGCAGATACATTAACTCAAAGCATGTTGGTTACAACATTAAAAACTCACAGCTGACTGAAATCACCCGCCAGTATAATTCATTAGCCAAACGCAATCGCGTACACAAAGCCATTAAATATTTTGAAACACAGTGGCCGCAACAAAGTTACGAGTTCAGACACAGCCCATACAACATGTATCTGAACTTACTAATTACCCAAAGCCCTTCGTACAATCACATTCTGAAGTTTTCTCCTTTCAAAGTATTTAATCAGCAGAAAAAACATTTTACCGGCGTCACTCGCGATACCTTAAGCTATTTGAGTAATAATGGCGTTAATTTATTCAGTCTGGTATTTGGAAATTCTATTGGTATTATTGAAACGAGAAAAGGCTTGCTCAAAAACAATTCTACGGCGTACGGTAAGATATCTTTGCAACTAAAAGCCGGCGACATCCTGCTGGAAAAAACACCATTTAGATTAACCGATAAACTAATTCCCGGTTACTGGGGCCACGTTGCTATCTGGGTTGGAACTGAAGAAGAATTAAAACAGCTTGAAATATGGGATCATCCTGTTGTCAAAAAACATCATAAATCCATACGTTCATCGCAGCACATTGCTGAAGCACTGCGAAGCGGTGTTGAATTAAATTCCCTTGCCAGATTTATGAATGTTGATGACCTAGCAATTTTACGCAAAAACAATCTCAGTGACAAACAAAGAGCAGATACTATTATTCGTACATTACGTCAAATTGGTAAATCTTATGATTTTAATTTTGACATTGAAACCAATGATAAAATTGTTTGCTCAGAACTAATCTATGTTTCATTTACAAACACCAGCTGGCCGACAAAATCTGCCCTCGGCCGCCACACCATTAGCCCAACGAATATAGCCGAAAAAGCCGGCGACAATCTACCATTTAAGGTTATCTCTCTGTATTTGCATGGCAAGGCAGTTAGCAATGGAATTCATTCTGAATTTGCTCAGCTAAACTAAGAAAACACTTCTAACATCATGACAAATAAGGCCTCCATCAATATCACTATAGATACCACAAAGCTCAAAGAGTTTTGCGATCAACTGCTTAAGCGTTCACGTGACATTACCAAAACCCATGATGCGCTAATTACACTCGAATCATTTATTTCTATTTTCGGTCGGGTGCATCACGGCACAACTGAATATCAAATCATTGAACAAACGATTAATGAAATCACAGAGTATAGCCGTCAAAAAGTACTCGAAAAAAACACTCTGGATTTAGTTAGCGCATTAAAACAATGTAACCCAAAACTGTTAGCTGCGATTCATACACCTTTATCCAGAAATGGTTTTTATCACATTTTACAAATAGCCATCGAATCGATCAGTGACGATGATATTCGTCTGCTGATGATATGGTCAGCTAACTGGCTAAAAGAAGCGACTGAACTGGCACAACAGGCCAGTGGATACCCGGACGCCATGGATTTTAAAAAAGCCGAAATCAGCTTTGAGGAATATCAGGCTATCAAGGATATAGACAGAGTCATAAACCCTGCAAGCTGACAGCATTGTGATTTTTTAAATTAACACTTTTCAGCCCTCGAGTTTGACTTCAAGCTATTATTAACTTTTTGCGGCCGGCGCCCGTTCAGCTTCAATAAAAATACGTTTCACCAGAGGCTGCACCTGCTTAATCTTTTTATCTATATCGGCAATGCAGTTTTCTATTATTTCTGCGGTCAACTGATCTTTAAAATCCACGCTAATATTTGCGAGTATAAAATCAGGTCCCATATGCATCGTAAGCACTTCATTAACCGTTTCAACATTATCATTAGCGCTTAATATATTGCGTATCTCTTGCACCACCGGCTGATTAGCAGACTCACCAATCAACAGTCCTTTTGTTTCATAAGCCAGCCAGATAGCTGTAGCAATTAAAATGCAGCCGATAATGATTGATGCCAGACCATCCAGATAAAGCACACCTGTCAGCTCAGTTAATAAAATACCAGCAAATGCCACCATTAAACCCAGCATTGCTGCCGAATCCTCAAACAGCACCACAAATACACTGGGGTCTTTGGCCCGTTTAACCGCCTCAATATACCCCCAATTGCCTTTGCTTCGCTTAAACTCACGTAAAGCAAAATACCAGGCAGTACCTTCAAATAACATAGCAAAACCCAGCACCAGATAATTAATAAACGGGTCTACAATTTCTACCGGATGCAAAACATGCTGTACACCCTGATAAACCGATATCCCACCACCCAATGCAAATATTAAAATTGCGACAATAAAGCTCCAGAAATATATTTCCTTACCATAACCAAATGGAAACTTTTCATCGGCGGGCTTTTCTGCCTGTTTCATTCCATAAAGCAATAGCATTTGATTGCCAGTATCCACCAGCGAGTGAATACCTTCAGACAACATAGCTGAACTGCCGGTGACAATAGCGGCAATAAACTTGGTAACCGAGATGAGCGCATTACCAATTAATGCCGCAATGATGACTTTCTTAGATCCAGATGCCATATTTTTATATTTACCATAAAATTCTAATTGTACACTTAAAGCCTATAAATATTAGAGGCTTTTTAAAAATCGATTAAATTCAAACACCACCATAAATGATTAGTGATTGGCGGAAGGTGACACGCAATGTTCACATATTTTGTTTATTGTAAATAAACACAGTAGCCATATTGTTTAACTAACAAAGAGACATGTATCGTTATGAACTCCATTACATCCCAAATCGTTTATTATGTTCTTTACAAGCCCTTTACATCATTTATTGAATGGCTGTCAAAAACAATCCGTCAGTTTATAGGTGACATTAGACAGGCTTAGCTATCCGCCATTTCATATATTTATCACATTGCCATGTCGTTCACTTAAAAAGTTTACTATTCCGCATAAGATAGAATAGTTTATACTGCTTACTTCCGGCACCTAAAAACAATTAGAATATGAAATATACAGCTTTCACACCCCGCATTAGCGCAATCTGCATCAGTTTATTGCTGAATTTATGTACCTCTATTGCAACCGCACATGCAGAAGAACTGACGGTTGGTTATTTTATGGAATGGCCAACCCCGAATCAGTTTGCTCAGGCTAAAAAAATATACGATAACCAGCTGGGTGTTAACATTAAATGGGTGGCGTTTGATGCGGGCACAGCCATGTCCGCCGCAATGGCATCAGGTGATGTACAAATATCCTTTTCACAGGGCATCCCGCCTTTTGTTGTTGCCACCTCAGCTGGGCAGGATATTGTCATTGTTGATATTGCCGTCTCCTATGCAGAGAATGATAATTGCGTAGTGCGCACTGATCTGGAAATAGATAAAGACAATGCCAAAGAGCTACAGGGAAAACAGGTAGCCGTACCCATTGGCACAGCAGCTCATTATGGTTTTCTGAAACAGATGCAACACTTTGGTGTAAACACATCAACCATGAAAATTGTCGATATGTCACCTGCAGATGGTGCTGCTGCCTTTGCAACCGGCAGCCTTGATATGGTTTGTGGTTGGGGTGGAGCACTGCATCGAATGAAACAGTACGGCAATGTATTAATGACCGGTACTGAAAAGGAAGCTCTGGGGATTCAGGTTTTTGATGCAACCACCGTCGCTACCCAATGGGCACAGGAAAATGCCGAGCTACTGGAAAAATTTCTGAAAGTTACAGCACAGATGAATACACAATACAAAAACAATCCTTCCAAAGAAATGCTAACAACGATTGCATCATCAGCGGGCATGGATGTAAAAACCGCCGTTAAAACCCTTGACGGTTTTTCTTTTCCGGACATTGATGAACAACTGAGTAAAAAATGGCTGGGGGGTGGCACTCAGAAGTTTCTGAAAGACGTTGCTGACTTTTTTGTAGAGCAGGGTATTATTCCAAAATCACGCAAAAGTTATAATGATGCGGTAGATGCCAGCTATCTTAAAGCGGTTACAAAACTGTAAACACATAACGTAATTAATTTTGACTATATCAAAACAAACCAGCCTACAGATTAACGACATATCAATGACTTTCAGCCTGCCTGATGGCAGCTGTGTGCAGGCATTAAATAATGTCTCTATGAACCTGGCCAAAGGCGAGCTGGTTTCCATTCTGGGTCCATCCGGATGTGGCAAAACCACTCTGTTAAATATTATTGCCGGATTTTTATCTCCGACTTCAGGTCAGGTTGTATTAAATACAGTAGCGGTAACAGGCCCTGATGCCCAGCGTGGTATGGTATTTCAGCAGGGCGCACTATTCGAATGGATGAACGTTCGAAAAAACATTGCCTTCGGCCCTGCCATGAAAGGTATCGCTACAGATATAATTAATCAGCGGGTTGATGAGTTATTAAAAACAGTAGGGCTGCAGGGCTTTGCTGATAAAGCGGTTTACGAGCTTTCCGGGGGCATGCAGCAACGGGTTGCACTTGCTCGCTGCCTTGCCAATGATCCAGACATTATTTTAATGGACGAACCTCTGGGGGCACTCGATGCATTAACCCGTGAAAAAATGCAATCGCTGATACTTAAAATCTGGAAAGACACCGGCAAGACGATCATCCTTATTACTCACTCTGTTGAAGAAGCCCTGCTACTGGGTGAACGACTGTTCGTCATGGCACCCAGACCCGGACGCATACATAAAGAGTATCGACTTGATTTTGCACAACAGGCCAGCACATCAAATTTGCGAACGATTAAAAACATACCCGAGTACCGTGATAAACATGAAGAAATTCTTTCTCTAATCTGGAATATGGAAGAAGAAATTATGGGTGATGAACAATAACCATGTCGATACTGATTCTTTATATCATTTTGTATATCGCTATCTATTTTGGCTATGCCTTTTTTTCAAAAAAACAACAGGCTAAAAATGATTTTAACCAGAGAAAAACCGTAACCTTCGGCGATGAAAGTGCCGTCACGCCCAACCGCTTTGCTTCATTTTTTTCTATAATGACTCTGTTTCTTATCTGGGCGGCATTTACCGGTTCAAGCCTTTCGCCGGTGCATGTCCCCGGCCCGTTTATAGGTGATACATCCTTTAGCTACAGCGCACGTAATGCTGAAGGTAAACTTGCAGGTGCAAGTGTTTATATTCGGGTCAAATCCATCGACGATGATGTTGAAAAAATCAATATCCCTGCAGATAATACAAGCCAGAGTAATCAGGAAAACTTTACCCGTGATGATAGTGTTATCGTCAATGCATGGCGTAGCAAACTGATTCGCGTACAAAAAAATGATAAAGGCGGTAGAGATAAAACCTATCAAATCACCAGAATTAATGGTCAGGCCATTCGTCCTGGCGAAATAATGAAAGTCGATAACGGGCAGGTTATTTTAACTAAAAAAGGCAGCCTGTCTTTTACCCCGGATAAAGGCTGGCAAATGGAAGCCATCTGGTTGCCACCACCGGAAGCTGTGGTATCCCGATTTATAGAAATAGCCCGCAATGGTTATCAAAATGTTACATTATTTGAAAATATTGGCTGGTCATTAGTGCGCGTCTTTGCCGGTTTTTTACTCGGTTGTATCGTCGGGATTCCATTAGGCTATGCCATGGGTTTAAATAGCTGGGTACGCGGATGGTTCGATCCCATTGTGGAGTTCATGCGACCGGTTCCACCACTGGCATTAATTCCTCTCATTATTATCTGGTTTGGTATCTGGGAGACCGGAAAAATCAGTTTGCTATTTCTGGCCGCACTTTGGATTATGACCATTGCCGCACGAGCCGGTGTATCCGGTATTAATATATCAAAAATTCATGCTGCTTATTCACTGGGTGCGTCAAAACTGCAAATATTAATTCACGTTATTATGCCTAATTCCCTACCCGAAATTTTCACCGGTGCCAGAGTTGCAATGGGCATTTGCTGGGGAACAGTGGTTGCTGCCGAACTGGTGGCAGCTGAAAAAGGTGCTGGTAAAATGATTATCACTGCATCAAAGTTTCAACAGACTGATGTTGTCATAATGGGCATTATTTTAATCGGCATTATTGGCTTTGCGATTGATGTACTCATGCGTAGAGCTGAAAAACGTCTTATACCCTGGAAGGGTAAGAACAGCTAAATGTATTAACCATTAAAACTACATTCCAGACGGTGTGAATATTTATTTTAGCCTCGCATGGCAATATTTATAATGAAACTTAACTGCAGCTCCAGTTAACTTAAAAAGCATTGTCATTCCCGGGTCGGCAGTTTCAGAAATCGAGTGACGCTAAGAGAGCGACAGCCACCAAACACCTGCCTTCGCAGGTATGGCGAATCATAAAATTAATTTCATGCCCAGATTTTTGACAATTAATACGTAGCTAGTATTAAGGGATTAACTGTACTTATTTATTTAACGTTTCTTTATAAGGCACAATATAAGGGACTACATCTTCTACATCGTTTACTGAATCAGCTAATGAAGCAAGATCATCATTTTGCAGTTTGCTATTTGATTGCGCATTCAACTCTTTTCCTGAATCCGTAATTTTAGCCTGCAATTTTCGTATACTGTCTTCCTGGTCTTTGAGCAAGCGTTTAACATCAGCTGTATCAAATTCAGATTCGACCTGAGACTTCACCGTATCCATATAACGCCGGCCTTTACCCAGCCAGTAGCCTATTTTCTTAGCGACTAGAGGCAAACGTTCAGGACCCAGTACCAATAAGCCCAGCACTAGAATAACGGCCAGTTCAAGAAAACCAATATCAAACATAAGTGATAACTTTCATTGGCTTAAGCCTGGCTTTTTTCAGCAGATATAATATCCGTTTCAATTGCTGACGTATTTTTACTTTCCAGTTTTGTATCAGTTGCTGTATCTGCATCCGCCGCACCATCTTTCATGGCTTTCTTAAAACTACTGATAGCTGAGCCCATATCACCGCCAACATTACGCAGCTTCTTAGTCCCAAACAATAAAATAACAATACCTAAAACAATGGCTAACTGCCAAATACTAATTCCCATCTTTATCACCTCTATCTTATTTAACTATTACTGTTCAATCACTGTAATATATTAGTATACAACGAATAATTGACCAACATCATTTCTTTGCCGGTTCTGTATTCAGCCTACAGCTCATCAATATAAAATCAATTGCTGCCAGCACTTCCTTCAATGTAATTATGATAATAGTGGTATTTACCTGCTTGTATGTGACTTTTACTACGCAACATCACCATTAATCTGAAAAATCATTAAATTATTTAACATATAAATTATTAATTTTTATGCCGTGAAGACAAACGAGCCAAATTAAAACTAATTAAATATACCAAAATATTATATTTAGCTAAAATACAATTTATAATTAATTTATCCAGACTACTTAAAACAGCATTTCTGGCTCAGCAAGATAAGTACATTCCTATGCAGGTAACCCTATCGGTATAAATGCCTATTTTATGTACCTAAAGTCACATAAGCTTTTTAAATACATGCACTACTTGAATATATAAACACTAGCATTGAATATTTTTCACTTAATAAACAGTATGTTAAAAACAATCACAATATTGCAACTGACACAGTGAATCAGTTAATAAAACGCCACCAGATGCTAAAAACATTTAGGTATATCGACCAAGATACAAAGCAAAAAAAACAGCAATAGCTCAGTATAAAAATCACTTTAATAGTGGAAATCTTCTACTCACACTCAACCCAAACTGATTATTCCCTTACTTTTTGTAACTATTAAGAACAATGTGACAAATGATACATACGAATAGGGATTAACCCTAGTAGCATGCATTCCATGACAGATGAATCTGTCCGCTTCCCCACAAGCTTATGGATGATCATGGCTAAGAAGAATGCTGGTGTTATTTAGCCAAATGGGGAGTCTGATAATTTTTATGCAGATGAATAAACCTACAGGTATAAATAGATGAGCAAAGAAAATAAAAATAATATAGAAAAACGCCGTAAGTTTCTCAAATCCTTAGCAGCTGGCTCAGCGATGGCTCTGCCCATGTCAGCCGGTGCCATGCATCGTGGTGGTGGCGGCGGTGGTGGTGGCATGGGTGGCGGCGGTGGTGGTACTGGCGGCGGTGGCGGCGGCACAACCGTTGCAGCATTTCAGGTTCCTCTGCCTATTCCACCGGTTCTGCAACCCATTAGCTCTGATGCAACCACAGACTATTATGAAATGACGCAGATGGAAGCTGATGTTGAAATTTTACCCGGTACCACTACGCGTATCTGGGGTTATAATGGCATCACGCCCGGCCCAACCATCGTGGCACAGCGCGGCCGTGAAGTTAAGATTCGTCAGTACAATGCATTACCGGAACATATCACCACCCATTTACACGGCGGCCATATAGAAGCAGCCAGTGATGGACACCCGGTTGATTTTGTTGAACCGGACAATTTTAAAGATTACACCTATTCAAATATTCAGCGCGCGACTACCCTGTGGTATCACGATCACGCGGAATACTTAACTGCAGCGCATGTATACAAAGGCCTTGCTGGCTTCTACATACTGACAGATGATGCTGAACAGGCATTAAACTTACCTAGCGGTGATAATGAAGTTGCATTTGTTATTCAGGATCGCTCATTCAATTCAGATGGTTCATTCGCTTATACCGGCAACCGTTCTGGCGAACTGGGTGATACATTAATTATTAATGGCGCACCTCAGCCTTATCTTGAAGTATCTAACACTAAATACCGTTTCCGTATTTTGAATGGCTCTAACCGTCGTGAATATATTCTTTCATTAAGCAATGGCCAGCCGATGACACAGATTGGTACTGATGGTGGTTTATTACCGTCGCCGGTTGATGTTGATAATATCTTTATGTCACCCGCCTACCGTGCCGATATCGTTATCGATTTCTCACAGGTACCGGTTGGCGAAAGCGTGGTACTGCAAAATCTGGATGGCTCAGGCAGCACCGCTGAAATCATGCGCTTTGATGTTGTGCGCAGCGCAACAGACACCAGCACGGTACCTGCTGTACTCAGCACCGACATTGAAGTACTAAAAGAATCGGATGCGGTGGTTACACGTCGCTTCACATTTAGTATGCGCCGGGGCAGCTGGGTGATTAACGGCCGCTCTTATGACTCACAGCGAATTGATGTTAATCCAAAGCTGGGAACCACTGAAATATGGGAACTCACTAATCGCTCGATGATGAATCATCCGATACATATCCACGATATTATGTGGCAGGTACTCGATGTAAATGGCCAGCAACCGGGAACTGAGTATATGGGAGAGCGCGATGTATTTGTTGTACGCCCCATGTCAACGGTGCGGGTTATCGGACGCTTTGATACCTATACCGGACTATATGTATTCCATTGCCATAACCTTGAACATGAAGATTTCGCAATGATGGCGAACTTTGAAGTTCAGCCTTAGTCAGTAGAAACATATAGGGAAATAGCTAAAGGGACCAGGGCTTTCATAGCCTGGTCCCTTTTGTTATAAAGCGTTTAATACACCTCATGAGATTTGCGTATCGTTTTATTTTTATGTAAAAAATTGCTGGTTCGATTTTCTACCTGATAGTAATATCAACACTTCCCTCTTTTGCTTAAAACAATAAAAAGTATGACTCAGCTGAAGTTTAAATTATGAAAAATTTATTGCCTGTTAGCCTGTTAGTATTGGCCGGTTTTATCGCCGGCATGTATATACCCGCCTATTTTCAAACAGAAAATTTGCAGGACACAAAACCTGCTACCGGCCAGACACTGTCTTACACCTGCTCAATGCACCCCAGCATACACGCTGAACACAAAGGCAGCTGCCCAATATGCGGCATGGATCTGGTAGCCGCAAAAATACCGCAACAGCCATCATCACATCAGCAAATAAGCATCAGCCATGTTATGCAAAACAACCTGGGAATAAAAACGGCCCGCGTTACCCGCAGAACTATTTACCGGCCCATTCACTCCTATGGCTATATCAAACAACTGGAGCAACTCGGCACACAAAAAGTTACCGCACCGGTCGATGCCAAAGTCATTAAGGTTCTTTCCCCTGACGTTAATGCCGATGTTAAAAAGGGCGAGCAACTACTTCTTCTTTCATCCGCTACCTGGCTAACCATGCAGGAACAACTGCTTAATGCAATACAACAGGGTAACCTGAATGAGATACGCCAGCTAAGCAGCCTGCTTAAACAAAGTGGCATGAGTCTCGCTGAAATACAGAAGCTGAAAGTAAATAAAAAAACCATTGAACATATAATTATCCGTGCACAAAAAAATGGCCAGCTATCAAAACTCAATGTCAAAAATAACCAGTCGGTAAAACGCGGTGAAGTATTACTGGAAATAGCACCGCTCTACCCTATTATTACCTACGCGGAAATGTTTGAAGGGCAGTGGCAATGGCTTAAACCCGGCCAGCCCGCATTAATGCATATGCGAAGCGTTCCCGGTGTAGAGTGGACCGGTGTTGTACAAAGTGTCGATGATATTGTTGCCAGTCGCTCGCGCACCTTAAAAAGCCGTATCGGTTTTAAACTGCAGCCGGGAATAGAATTAAGATCCGGCATGCAAACCAGTATTACTATTTTATCTGACCCGCAGAAAAATGTTTTATCTGTACCTTACGATTCGGTGATTCGTACCGGCATCGAAAACCGGGTAATTGTACTGGATGATAACGGGCATTTTTTCCCGCAAAAAGTCACCATTGGGTTATCCGACAACACATATGTAGAAATAAAATCCGGCCTTAAAGAAAACCAGAAAGTTGTTGCCAGCGGGCAATTTTTACTGGACTCTGAAAGTAATTTATTAAACGAACTCAGTCGTATGCAAAGCGGTGAAGTCTCTACTTCATCCCATTAGGAAAAACATATGATTGAAAATATAATACGCTGGTCAATAGGTAATCGCCCACTGATATTTTTATTAAGTTTATTACTCGGGTTCTGGGGAGTTGACGCCCTGCGTCAAATTCCACTTGATGCCGTACCTGACTTATCTGATGTGCAGGTTATTGTAAAAACCACTTATGCCGGTCAGTCACCACAAGTTGTTGAAGATCAGATAACCTATCCCTTAACCAGTGTTTTATCCGGTGTACCCGGTGCCACCACCGTGCGTGGTTATTCGTTTTTTGGTGACTCATATATCTATGTTTTATTTAAAGACGGCACCGACCCTTACTGGGCAAGGTCACGGGTACTGGAATATTTAAATCAGGCCGAGAGTCAGCTACCGGCCGGTGTAAAACCCGGCCTTGGCCCGGATGCAAGTGGTGTTGGCTGGGTTTATGAATATGCACTGGTTGATCGAAGTGGAAAGCATGATCTATCTGAACTTCGCAGCTTACAGGACTGGTTTCTAAAGTACGAATTGCAAACCTTAGCCGGTGTTTCAGAAGTTGCCACAATAGGCGGCATGGTAAAGCAGTATCAGGTTATTGTTGATCCTAACCAGCTTCGCTACAATTTACTGCCGCTGGAAAATGTCATTAAAGCCATTCGTAATGGCAACGGCGAAAGTGGCGCATCTGTCATTGAAATGTCCGAAGCAGAATACATGATCCGGGTGCATGGCTATATCAACAGCCGCGAAGAATTACTCAATGTCGGCCCGGTTGGTTTAAGTACAGCGGGCACTTCCCTGTTTATAAAAGATATCGCCGAGGTTCGCGAAGGCCCGCAAAGCCGCCGCGGTCTCGCCGAACTGAATGGCGAAGGCGAAGTGGTAGGCGGTATCGTTATCATGCGCTGGCAGGAAAACGCATTAACTACCATTCAAAGCGTTAAAAAACGTATTAAAGAGCTCAGCAAAAGCCTGCCTGATGGGGTTGAAATTATAGAAACCTATGACCGCTCCACACTCATAAAATCCTCCGTCAATAATTTACAGAATCGTTTACTGGAAGAAATGCTAATCGTAGTGCTGGTGTGTTTTATTTTTCTCGGCAATCTGCGCTCATCACTGGTAATTGCACTCAGCTTGCCACTGGGTATTCTGGCTGCATTTATTGTCATGCGCTGGCAGGGAATAAATGCAAATATTATGTCACTCGGGGGAATTGCCATCGCAATTGGCGCAATGGTAGATGCGGCCATTGTTATGATTGAAAATGTGCATAAACACATTGAAAAAGACAGCTTACAAAAAAGTGACCGGCTCGCTGCAATACAAAAAGCCATAACAGAAGTTGGTCCACCTCTATTTTATTCTTTGTTAATTATTACCCTGAGTTTCATTCCGGTGTTTGCATTGCAGGCACAGGAAGGTCGCCTGTTTTCACCTCTGGCGTTTACTAAAACCTACGCCATGGCAGCCGCAGCAGGTTTATCCATTACGCTGGTTCCGGCACTGATGATAATACTGGTTAAAGGTCATATTAAAGCCGAAAAAGACAGTCGGATTAATCGCACTTTAATTAAACTTTATACCCCGCTCATTCAAACAGCGGTAAACAGTCCATTTCGCTGCATTGCACTCATGCTATTGCTTTTCGCCACGTCTCTATGGCCCTTCTCTGAAACCGGTTATGAATTTATGCCGGAATTAAATGAAGGTGATCTGCTCTATATGCCTACCACTTTTCCGGGAATTTCCATTGCTAAAGCCCGAGAACTATTACAACAAACCGACCGGCTAATAAAAACACAACCGGAAGTAAAGCGCGTGTTTGGTAAAGCCGGGCGTGCCGAAACAGCCACTGACCCTGCGCCTTTAACCATGCTCGAAACCACCATTCAACTTAAACCACAAAGTGAGTGGCGCCCGGGCATGACCATCGAAAAAATCAAGCAGGAACTGGACCAACGCGTACAGGTACCAGGACTGGTTAATGCCTGGTTAATGCCAATCAGCGCGCGTATTGATATGCTTTCAACCGGTGTGAAAACACCACTGGGGCTGCGAGTATCAGGCCCGGATCTTTCCACCTTAGAAACACTTTCTACACAAATTGAAAAACAACTCCGAGCCCTCCCCGGAAAACATTCTGTTATCGCTGAAAGAGTACAGAGCGGCCGCTACATTGACATTAAAGTCGACCGCTTTAATGCCGGACAGCACTGGTTTAATTTAAGCGATGTGCAGGATATTTTATCTACCGCTGTCGGCGGGATGAATTTAACGGAAACCATAGAAGGCAGAGAACGCTACCCGATTAATCTTCGCTACCCCCAGGAATTACGCAATTCAGTTGATAAGCTTAAAGACCTGCCAATTGTTACATCACGGGGCGAGCATCTGGCGCTGAGTGAACTTGCAGAAATAACACTGACGAATGGCCCGGCATTAATTAAAAGTGAAAACGGTATGCTGAGTAACTGGATATATATCGACCTGCCAAAAAATCAACTGGCTTCATTTATTAAAGATGCAGAAGAAACATTTACAAACAACATTAAACTACCGGCAAGTTATAGCCTGCAATGGGCAGGACAGTATGTATATTTGCAACGCGCCAGTGAAAAATTAATGAGCATTATCCCACAGACATTAATTATTATTCTGGTTCTACTCTATTTAAGTTTCAGAAACATGGTCGAGCCAGTAATAATAATGCTGGCAGTACCTTTTTCATTAATCGGTGGTTTCTGGTTAATTTACCTGATGGATATTCAATTTTCAGTCGCGGTTGCCATCGGGTTTATTGCACTGGCCGGTCTGGCAGCAGAATTTGGTATTATTATGCTGGTATATATCAACCAGTCAGTTAAGAGCGCAAAACCAGAAACGACGCAGGCGTTTAAAGCCGCTGTTTTACAGGGAGCTATTCAACGGGTTCGCCCTAAAGCCATGACCGTAGCCGTTATTATTGGAGGCCTGTTACCCATACTGATTCAGCAGGGCACCGGCACTGAACTTATGATTCCAATCGCAGCCCCCCTAATAGGCGGCATGATCAGCGCACCTTTAGTATCAATGTTTCTAATTCCAGTGCTTTATGTTCTGTATTATCAGAAAAAGTATGAGTGTTAAATAATATTTATTAAGGGTTAAAACCACGCTCTACAGGCGTCGATATTTACTTATTAATTAGTATTTTTCACGAACTAAAGCGGTAGATAAGCTCCGGTCCGGAATATTTTTTGATACAGTTTAATTTAATTGCTGACGCCATAAAATAATTATTTACAATTTCAGCGTTGCAATAGTTTTCACTATTTGCACTACATAGCTTTAAATCAACGCCTTTAATACCCTTCATACACTGGACATAATTCGTATTGTTATCTTTTATTGTTAACAGCCCATCTGCGAACACACTCTGAGTAGAAAACAAAATACTCACACCGGTCATTAGCATCAATTTTGATAAGTCCATACTCTTTCTCCTGCTGAATGCAATATATTCAAACTGAGTATGTTTCTTTATATTTTTAATACAATTGATGAAATCATCTATACACGAAAGGGTTACGAGACAAAAAATAAGCACAAACAGGCAGTGCCATACACATTAAGCCGTATACCTTAAATCCCTATATCTAATTTATATATTGAAATATTTACCTATAAATCAATAAGTAACAGAGAGCTGGAAATCAGACTGCCTACACTAAACCAACCTTTTGTCTAACAATGCATGAATAAATAGGTAATAACCCCTATTTATGTATATACTATCTATTGGCAGCTGTGAATGACGCCAAAGATGCCTCCGGTTATCGTTTGCTTTAACCCGGCCCATCAAATAATACAGCTATTAAAAATATTTTATGGAAAGCTTTAAAAGCCAGTAGAAGTCGCGCGGGTGAACCATATGTTTACACGCTCAGGAGAAAAGATGGAGTTTAGACAATCAGAACACGTTAAAGGGATTTTCTATAATAATCTTATAACGCTATTCTTAAACAGTTACAAAAAATATTGCTACATTCTGGCATTATTACTTTATGGTTTTAGCGCACAGGCTCAGGGACTGCTATTCGTTGATCTGACTGCATTTCAAAGAAATGATCTTGATCAGACATCCAGCTTACCCGAGAATGACTTATTACCCAAAGCCACTCTATTCTATTCCGATAACTTCGATAATATAAAAGTCCTGGCTGAGTTCGTCGCTAACGATAAAAAAAGCCATTTCGGTCGAGTCAAAATTGGCTGGTTACTTGCAACAGATAGCTTAATCTGGTTAGGACGCAGTCACAATCCGGCCAGTTACTGGCGAGACCAGTATCATCATGGCGGCTGGCTACAACCAACAATATCCCGGCCGGCTATAGCAGAGTTTGAAACCCCCGGAGGCATAACACCTGCACATATCACTGGATTAATGTACGAAGGCGGTTCAGCTGTTAATCACCGGGAAGGCGTGGCCTATTATATTAGTGCTGGCTATGGTTCAAGTTTGAACGAAGACGGGCTTGATGTACCGGATCTGGTTGAAAGCAACAGGGGAGTTCACGATTCTTCATTCGCCTTTAAACTGGCTTATCATTTCGATTCATTCTCCGGCGGCAATGAAACCGGCCTGTACTCCTCGTTTAACCATATACCGAATGAAATGCAGGCACCTGATGAAATCGAACAATTTCTCTATGGAGCATATATCAACTGGGATTTTGAAGACATTATAATTACTTCAGAAATAAATAAAATTGAAAGCACCGCAATAAACCAGACAACCCATTCACAGAGCATGGGTTACTTCACTAATATTTATGTTATGGCAGATTATAACCTCACCGGTAGCTGGAATATTTACACAAGAATCGAGGATACATCTGATGACAACAGCAATATATATGTAAGCAGCTTTCCACGATTTATCAGTAAAAGAACTATGTTAGGCAGTAGATATAGTTTAACTAAAAATCAGTCAATAAAATTTGAACTAGAAGAAAGTGAGCGATTTTCCGGTGACAGCTATCGCCAGATATCATTTCAATGGAGCCTGGTTTACCCGTGAACATAAAGCTATATAAGTTAATATTTTTATTCATTACCCTGTTAATTTTTGATATTAACATATCTGTTGCACAACACAGACAACTACTAATAATAACTAATCATAAAACAAATATAGCGCCTTTGACAAAAAACGAGATAAAACAGTTGTTTTTAGGCGTAGCAGTTTACCGCGCCGGTAAAGCTTTAACGCCATTAATAAATAAAAAAAGTGATTTTTGCTATCAGGTTTTTTTGCAGTCTGCTCTCGGAATGTCGCATAAACGCTATGAACGGGTATTGGTCTCAAGCCTGTATCGTCAGGGAGTCACACCTCCCAAAATTCATACTGATATAAATGAGCTATTACTAGAAATAAAAGCTAACCCTACTGCCATTAGTTTTATATTTAAGGACGACATACCCGAAGAATCAAAACCGAATATTGTACAGGAGATATGGACATCTGGAACAAACTAAAATCATGGTCTGATAGTTTATCAGGAAGGTTGTTAATAGCTATGCTTAGCCTACACCTTCTGCTGCTTGCTATTCCATTTTACTCTATATTACTGCTGGTTAAGAACAACTACACTGAACAGTTCATTGATCACATACGCACCGACAATCACCGAATAGCCGATTTAATAAGCAATGCACTACAGCAAGGAAACCCGCAACATTTATCACATTTAATTGACAGCATACTGACCGGTGGACAGCCTGTTTCTATTGTTATTAAGAACCCTTCAGGAATTATAATTTACCCTGAAAATATTCCCGAATCAGAACAGGCACAGTCAATATTAAAAGAAGACTTCTTTTTCGGCGAAAACTTTGACACCTTATATTATATAAATAGCTCGCTATCATCAGATGATGGAAATTATGCCGGCATGTTACAAATGGCATTTGATGAATCACTTACAGTAGATGAAATAAACAAGCTTGATCGAGTCGGCATCATAATATCAGTCGCTTACATATTCATTGTACTTATCTTTATCGGAATTATAGATAGAGTTTTTACTCAACCGTTGCGTAATTTAACAAATGGTGCCAATAAAATATCCTCAGGAAAATTAGATGAACAGTTCTATATCAACTCAAATGTATACGAGGTGAAAACATTATCACATAGTCTTGAAATCATGCGTAACAAACTGGTTAACCGAGGCAAGCAATTAGCCGATAAAGAAAAAAGAATACGCATCATGCTAAACAATATTGCCGACGCCGTAATCGTATGCGACTCCAATGGAAACATTGAGTCCGCAAACAACGCAGTAAATCATATTTTTGGATATAATATAAACAGAATAATTGAAACCAACATTTTCAAAATAATTAATTTTGATGAGCTAAAGAAAAACATTAACAAACCCACGTCCGAACGTTTTTGTGAAATGACCGCATTTGATATCAATAACAATAAAATTCCTGTTGAGGCCCATATAAATCAGTTAGAACACGACAACCAAAGTTTATTTCTTATTTTAATTCGGGATATACGCGAGCGTATAAAAAATGAAAGACAACGTCAACAACACTACATCCAGTTAAATCATGCTGGCCGTCTGAATATTATGGGAGAGATGGCGACAGGACTAGCGCATGAACTTAACCAGCCACTAGCTGCTATCAGCTTATATTTACAGGGCTGCTTACGTCGCAGTAGCTCAGACGAAAACATAAACCATGAGATTATAAATGCAGTAAAATCTGCTGATGAACAAGCAAAACGTGCTGCTGGCATTATTCGACGAATAAAAGAATTTTCTCATAAAGAAAATGAAAAGTTTGATTATAAAGTTGAAGATATAAACAAATTAATACAACGCTCAATTACTTTTGTTTTACTCGATCAAAAATACTCAATGCTACAGCCCCAGCTGTCATTAACACAAACGGCATTACAGGTAAAAGTTGATAGCCTGCAAATCGAACAGGTGCTGGTCAATTTAATTCGAAATGCATTTGAGGCAATGAATGATCAGAACATAAAGAACCCAACTCTAAGTATATCTACCGACAAAGACTCTCAGAATTATGTTGAAGTTTGCATTGCAGACTCTGGAAATGGGGTTTCAACAGAAAACATTAACAGAATATTTGAAACTTATTACACTACAAAAAGTGATGGTCTGGGAATGGGACTTTCAATTTGTAAATCAATCATTGCGGAACACAATGGCACACTATTTTACCGGCAGGGAGATAATCAGGGAGCAGAATTCTGCTTCAAACTTCCATTATTTGCCAGTTAATCAAACCTCATGTTCTATAGTTACCGCTAGCAGATCTGCATTCCTCACTATTGGTTAGTATATAAACTTTTATTGCACTAATTTCATAACACCAGCATTTAATTTTATTATGGCACCTTCAACTAATAACGTGTTCATCACTTGATATATCAGCCGTTGATAAATATTTTAAATATGTTAAATATGTTAATAACACACTATTTTAGTACAGCTGTAAAAAAAACATCTAATTGAATATGTTAAGATTATTGTAATTATTATTTCCTGATGAATACATTGACTCATATAATTAAAGCCTTTTTTCCTGACACATTGCGCGGCCGGTATGTTTTTATCGCAATATCACTGTTTTTAATGCTCGCGATTACGGCTATGCTTGGCTGGTATACCGTTCAGAATGTCACCAGCAGACATCAGCAGAAGATGAAGGATCAGGCATCTGTTGAAAATACGATTCACGATTTTACTGTGTTATATCAGGATGTTAAATATGCACTACTGGAGTTTCTCATTCAACCGGATGCTCAAAACTATCAGCTTTATAATGAAACCCTTATAAACTTTAATGATAGTTATGAAAGCCTCAAATTAAGTCAACAGCAAAGAAAAAAAAATACATCTATTGAAAGTACTATCAGCCTTGATTTTGATATTGAGGCACTAAAAAGTGAATTAGTAAAAATAATTCGCGTACGTCTGGATGCCGAACAAACATTCCCTTTTACAACCATTATGTTATCAATATCAGATAAAAATGGGGAAATACTTTCGGCTATTGATAGTGTAGCAACGCTTGACACCTCGCCTGATGACTACCCGGCTCATAAGCTAAAGCAGTTATTTATTGATACTCGTTATACCTGGGTTCGCTTAATGGCTGAATTTCGTCTGCTTGTTGCTGTTCGATTTGGCATTTTTACCGGTGCATGGCAGCCCGCTTTCGAGCAGCGCGTATACAATGTACAAATTTATATGAAAAGAATACAGGACAATATAAACCAGCTTACTATATTGCAAAACAATAATGAGCTGCCTCTAGAAGTAGAAAACGATTTGTTAGTAATGACAAGTAAAGTTAATGGTGCAATCAAACAATATCAAGACGCCATTATTCTTTTGCGCTCACCGCGTTGGCGTCAGGACCTGTTGCTTCTTGCAGACTATTTACGACCTGCATTTACAAAACTCGACACATCACTGCAGCTTTTACATCAAAAAGAAGAAAATAACTGGCTAATATCTATGAGTGAACTAACGTCACTTGCCCGTCAGTTGTCCAATTCTCTCTGGGTACTGCTTATTATATGCTCTATGCTGGTTCTTTTTGGCTACATTATGTTTGATAAGACCATTCTATCACCTATTCGAAAAGTCGCTCTGGCTTTAAAAGATGAAGCATCCGGCTACCCGACAATACTCGAAAAGTATACGTCAGCAAAAGAAATCAATATTCTAACTGATGCATTTCATGATATGCGTCAGCAGGTTAACTCCAGACAACAACGTTTAATTAATATACTGGATAATGCAGCTGAAGCCATTATTACCATAGAAAAAAATGGAATAATTGAAACATTTAACGCGGCAGCTGAAAACTTATTCGGATATCACTCGACTGAGATGCTCGGCAAAAATGTGCTTGCATTAATTCCAGAAAATACACGTGACTATTATCATGAATTATTTATTCTATATCAATATGATCACTTTAGCACTCGCTCCTCTTCAGGTATTGAAGGCTATGAAATTGACATCCTGTGTAAGAACCAGACACTTTTGCCAGTTTCAATTAAAATTAGTAAAACAGTTATCGATGGACAGTTATTGTACACAGGCCTGGTTGTCGATATAAGTGAACGACTGGCAAATGAATTAGAGAGACAACAACGTCTGGCTGAAATGGCGCATGTAGGTCGACTCAGTATTATGGGTGAAATGGCAGCTGGTATAGCCCATGAGTTAAATCAACCTCTGGCTGCAATGTCTTTATATTTACAGGGTAGTCTGCGACGCTCTGAGCCGGGTGTCGAAACCTGCAAAGATATTACAAAGGCGGTAAAATCAGCCATAGTTCAGGTTGATCGTGCGGGTGATATCATTCGAAAAATGCGCGGCTTTGCTCGTCGAGAATCATTTCATCGTGAAACCGTAAATATAAATGAACTTATTCACAAATCAGTTAGTCTGGTATTAATTAGTCAGCAAAACATATCACCTAAACCTGAACTGATTCTTAATGACATGCCTCTAATGGTTAATGTTGATATTTTACAAATAGAGCAGGTATTGGTAAATTTAATTCGTAATGCCTATGACGCTATATCACAACTTGAAGTATCAAAGCGTAACTTACAAATAACAAGCATTCAGGATGATAGTGGCTTTGCACGAGTCATTGTTATTGATTCGGGTGATGGCGTGCTCAATGAAAACCAGCATAAAATTTTTGATACTTATTTTACGACTAAATCTGAGGGTTTGGGCATGGGCCTGTCTATATGCCGCTCAATAATTGAAGAGCATAATGGTACACTCTGGTATCAACCCGGCACGGATACAGGCTCACAGTTCTGCTTTACTTTACCGTTAGCCGATGCAAATTCAGGCTCGACTAAAATGAATTAATAAAATAATATATACATTATCTAGCATTATTAGTATTTAAGGATTTATAACAAAAATGACAGAACCTACTATTTTTATAGTTGATGATGATTCCGCTATGCGGGACTCTTTAAGCTGGTTAATAGAAACCATTGGCCACCCGGTTAAAACTTTTGCTTCTGCTCAGGAGTTCCTTGATAGCTATGACCAATCTATGCCCGGCTGCCTGATTCTTGATGTTCGCTTACCAGGAATGAGCGGCTTACAACTACAGAGTAAAATGCAGGATGAAAAAATCATCATCCCTATAATAATTATCAGCGGACACGGTGATGTACCTATGGCAGTAAAGGCCATGCAGCAAGGCGCTCAGATATTTCTTGAAAAACCGTTTAGAGATCAGGAGCTATTAGATAGTATTCAATTAGCACTGGAAAAAGACGCCATTAATCGTAAAAAAGACGCGGAGCTGGCTCCTGTCATTAAGTGCATTAGTTTACTCACACCCCGTGAAAAAGAGATAATGGAACTTATGGTCAAGGGCGCCCCTAACAAGGAAATTGCAAAAATTTGCGGTATTAGTGTAAAAACAGTTGAAATACACCGTGCAAGAGTTATGGAAAAAATGCAGGCTAATTCATTACCTGAACTCGTACAGATGATTATCAATACTAATAACAGCTAAAATCAGAGCTTTACTCTTCCGCTACATTATTCACCTAAATTCAAAACCGGCCTGTCAGCCGGTTTTTTTATGATCAGCCCTGCATATACATTCCTATAAACAACTTAGATTTCTGTTATTTAACACCTCTTATCTTAGATATTTCTACAAAACCTCTAAATAAACTCTTTTAATGTGACAAATGCTACTTACAAAATGGTTTTTGAAGTATATATTCCTACTTAAATAAGGGTTACCCCTTATTCGAGTAAGATGTATTACATGGCCGACTAAGCCGGCTACTCAATCCATTGGTAATAGTGCACATACTGGAGGCATGATGGAGATTGAAATAAAAACCGAATCTAAGCAGTCTGAAACCGAGCATTTATGCATGACTCGCAGAAGCTTTCTGCTGGCAGGTAGCAGCGCCATAATATTGTCTTCTATACCCGGCATTGCTTCAGCAGTAAAACTTGCTGTAAAAGATTATCCACGTAAAAAAATTGTCTCGCTTAAAGACCTTATAACTGACCAGCCTGTTGAATTTCAATACCCTCCCAACAACCCGGTTTCATCTTTCTTTATTGTAAAACTAGGTGAAGAAGCCGGCGGCGGTATTGGCGCGGATAAGGATATCGTTGCTTTCAGTAATTTGTGTAGCCATATGGGTGGCCCATTAAATGGTACTTACAAAGCAGGCCATAAAGCAATTGGCCCCTGTCCTCTGCATTTAACAACGTTTGATCTAACTCGCCATGGCATGGTTATTTCAGGACATGCAACCGAAGCGCTGCCGCAGGCACGACTCGAGGTTTCCGGCGGTAATGTTTATGCAATCGGTGTGACCGGCCTGATTTATGGTCACCACGACAACCTGAGTTAAACAGAGGATATAAAAATGAGCAGTAAAGATAAATCGCACAATATCTCTGAAGAAAAAGTACCTTTACCCCCAAAGGATGCGCAAGTTTTCACTACCGCCTGTGATTACTGTATCACCGGTTGTGGTTATAAAGTTTACCGCTGGCCGGTTGGTAAAGATGGTGCACCTGCAGCGGATAAAAATGCCTATGGCGAAGAGTTTCCAGTTGCAACTATGACGGGTGTCTGGGCAAGTCCGAATCAACATAATATTGTTTCAGTAAATGGCAAGCCACATCATGTAACGATTATAGGTGATCGCGATAATCAGGGTCCGAACATTGGTGGTGATCATAGTATTCGTGGTGGCACCATTGCTAAAAAATGCTACAACCCAGACACATTGACAAAAGATCGTCTTAAGTACCCGATGATTCGGGTTAACGGAAAGCTACAACGTGTTTCCTGGGATGATGCAATTGATATTATGGCAGAAGTGTCTGAACACGTGCTCGACAATTACGGTAAAAGTGCATGGGCAATGAAAATGTATTCATACCAGTACTGGGAAAATACACATGCATTAACCAAGTTGGCATTTCAGGGTATTGAAACTCCGGCATGGGCAGTACACGATCAACCAACCGGCCACGGGCCGGATACTCCGGGCATGGCGGATGCCGGTATAGATAACTTTAGCCCGTCGTATGAAGACTGGGGTATGGCTGATGTTCTATTCATTGCCGGTACCGACCCGTTTGAATCTAAAACCATTATTTTTAATGAACGCATTCTACCTGCTATTCGTGGTGGTATGAAAGTGATTACGGTTGTACCACGTAAAACCGCAGGTATTGCCTATGCAGAACAAAACGGTGGCTTATATCTGGAAATAAATCCGGGCACCGACACACTTTTACTACACGCGATTTCACGCATTATTGTTGAAAATGGCTGGGAAGATAAAGAGTTTGTTGATAAGTGGATTAACAACCGTACCGAAGAAGATAAAGAAGTTTTTCAGGCTGATGGCTTTGCGGATTATAAAGACTGGATAACCGGTTATAAATTTGCTGAGCTTGAGTATGCCGCAAAGAAGACTGGCATTCCTGCAGAAAAAATCCATTTAGCCGCGGAGTGGATGGCAAAGCCGAATGAAGATGGAACGCGTAAGAAAACATCAGTTGGTTTTGAAAAAGGCCTTTACTGGTCAAATAATTATTTAAATACCGCATCCATAACCGCACTGGGTTTAATCGTCGGTGCAGGTAATCGCCCAGGTCAGGTTATCGGGCGCTTTGGTGGACATCAGCGCGGCATGATGCCCGGTGGTAAATATCCCAAGCACGCCACCCCAGAAAAATTCCCAGGATGGAGAAAACAGGGTATTGATTTAGATCGCTGGATTGAAGATGGCCGGGTTAAGTTTGCATGGGTTATCGGCACAACCTGGACACATGCGGGTGTGGCTACTGATCATATGATTGATTTATTTCAAAAGCTTACTCGAGATAATCCGCATCAGCCTAACCGTCTTGATAAGCAACACATAATTGATACATTTAAAAAACGAGCGGACAGCGGTGGCATGGTCATGGTCGATCAGGATATCTATCCGGTTAAACCTATTAATACCGATTTTGCAGATATTGTTTTACCCGCAGCGACCTGGGGTGAGGAAGACTTCTCCCGCGCAAATGGAGAGCGCCGGATTCGTTTATATTCAAAATTTTATGACTCACCGGGTGAGTCATTACCGGACTGGAAAATTGCACAGAAGTTTGCACAACGAATGGGCTTCTCCGGCTTTGACTGGAAAGACAGTAACGAAGTGTTTGAAGATGCCGCTTTTTTTAATAAAGGTCGTCGCACCAGTTATGTCGCGTTGGTTGAATATGCCCGTGCACATGGTCGAAAAGCCCATGAAGTATTGCGCGAAATGGGAACAACAGGTATTCAGGCTCCAGTACGCTGGGAAGATGGAAAACTGGTGGGTACAAAACGACTGCACGATTCTACACTAAAAACCGGCACACCAAATGGATTAACCGTTATTTCTCCGGGTTGGTTACGTAAATTTAAAACTAAAACCGGACGTGCAAACTTATTAAAAGCTCCGTGGGAACTATTTGCAGATTACTACGATTTCATGGAACCCAAAGGTAAAGAGTTATGGGTAACAACTGCACGTATTAACGAATTCTGGCAGTCAGGTTTTGATGATCAGATGCGGCGCCCTTATATTAAACAGCGCTGGCCTGATAACTTTCTTGAAATTCATCCGGATGATGCTAAAGCACGCGGTATTGAAAGTGGCGATATGGTTCGTATTTCAAATGACAATATTCCAATTGAAGTTGGCGGTTATAGCAAAAGCGATAGCGATACAAAGGTACGCGGTATTATTCCTCTGTATGCAAATGCGGATCAACAAACACCAGACTTACTTCAGCAAAGGATAGATAAGGACTACACCAGTGAACCTGGGATTGATTCTCGCTCAATGGGTGATGACGCACTGGAAATGGATGATGAAATGCTGAACTTCGGCGATCAAAGCCCAGAGCCTGTAGATAGAGATAAAGAATCAATGAGTCCGGATCTGGAAGAAAGAGACCCAATTATGCATGACCTGGATTCAGCTATTGGCATGAGCTGGGAAGATGTTAAACCTATGACATTTACTGAAATGCAGAAGAATGGTTACGTGGAGTACACCAGTGCCAGCTTTGAGGCGGTTGCCATTGTAACTGATGCAATCAAAAAAGGCGTGACCTGCAGTTATTTTAACTTACCTTCCGGTAAAGGTGCAGCAAATTCATTGGCAGGCAGGATTCTAGACCCAATAAGCCAGCGTCCGCGTTATAAATTAGCTCGCGGTACGATTGAAAAAATTGGCGAATCAGAATTTAAACATTCTTTTACTGCTATGTCATTTAAGTCAAGAGCCATTGTCTAAATATTAAGTTTAAGAACGTTAGAGATATATTATGAGGGTTTGCATATAATGTTGTGGTCAAACAATCGTAAATATTTTAAATATTGTGAGGAAACATATGAAAACTCAAAAACCATTATATATCGCTATCGTTCTACTTTTTTCAATAAGTCAACAAGCTGCCTTTGCTAATGATAATTATAACCTGGGTGATGACATTGAAAAACCAGACACATTATTAGAGGCAGCCAATCCTGACAAAAAGGAAACAGTTTATGGTGAAGACAATATTGTTATCTCCGGTGACGGGGCCAAACAAAATGACATTATAAAGCCTGATCCTATTTTGAATACCGTTAAAACGAAAACAACAAAGCCTAATAAAGACATTGAATTAAAATCAGAAAGCGCTACCGAAAAAGACAAATCAATTGAGCATGATGATCAGTTGCTGAAAACGACCATTAAAAAAGATAAGGTCAATAAAAGTAACCAGTCTGATAAGCAAAATGATTTAGAAATGCCCGATCCATTATTGGATAACGTCAATTAATTTATCAGTATAAATTTTCGTTAACAAAAATCGGATCTCCTTTTTACATATAAAAACATACAAATGAGTATTTTTGTTGGTAAATATTGAGGTTAAATTATGAAAAAACTTGCTATCCCACTTACTGTTGGACTATCACTTGGCTTGATCAGCTCTCCAATTATGGCTAAATCCACTATTGGTGGTATCCTGTTTTTAAATACATATTATGATTCAAAAACAGATGATGTCACTCCTGCCAATGATAACGATAATTTTATTCTATCTAATGCAAACAATTCAAGACTGCGTATAAAGTGGAATAATGAAGACAGTGTCAGCATGTACTATGAGCTTGCGCTTAAAGGCTCAAATGTCAGTGTCCGGCATGCTTATGGTAAATGGGATTTCAGCGAAACCGGTCAGTTACTAGCCGGTTCGACATCAACACCTTTTGCACCGTTAAACCCAAATGTTGCAATGGTTCATAACTCTGGTCAGGGTTATGGTCGTGTGTCTCCAGGACGCCCATCTCAATTGCGCTATACCTATAAGTTTTTAAATCGTAATGGCGCATTAGCATTTGCACTGGTTGATCCGAATAAAGGAAAAACTGCAGGTCCTGATGGTACTTTACGTGAGCAGTCTTTACCTCGTCTTGACGTAGGAATGGCATACAGAACATTTAACTGGCAAATTTTTCCAAGTGTGTTTTATCAGCAGTTAGACTACTCAAATAATGTTGATTCATTAACTTCAAGCGGTGTTGCACTGGGTGTTAAAACTGGTGCAGGCCCGGTCACACTGGCAGCTGAATTTGGAGCAGGTAAAAACTGGGGAAATACCAGTGGCTCATATTCTAAATCTACCGCCGGTGATAATGCTATGGCACTGTATAATTCAAACGGTACAAAAGGTGATGACAATGATAATACCAGCTACTGGGTTGATGTAGGTTATCGTTTTACCGGTGATGAAACTAAGGGAACTATACATTTCGTATATGGAGCGATGACAAGTGAAGCGTCAGACGGAACCACCTCAATTGATGCTAAGAGCACAATGATGGGAATCAGTATGCCGATAGACCTTCCTTATATTGCCCGTGGCTTACGAATTCGTCCTGAAATATTTGTATTTGACGATGAAGATAAGGGTACGACTAGAGTTGATAAATCCAATACCATTGTTGGTGTACAACTACAGTTTACTTTTTAAAGGCGGTGATAAAAGTATCGCATATCCCGCCTTCTTGATTTTGAAGAAGGCTACGAATACAACGGATACATTATGTTTAATAATGAACAATTTAGTATAAGCTCGGAAAACTATCATTCCAGCCTGGTTGATAACTTCGGCAGAAAAATAAGTTATTTACGCTTATCTGTAACAGACAAATGTAACCTGCGTTGCTTCTACTGTATGCCAAAAGGCCACAAGGAGTTTGAAGAACCGATAAACTGGCTAACTTTTCCTGAAATTAAACGGGTAGTCAGAGCGTTCGCTGACTTAGGCGTATCAAACTTCAGAATTACCGGTGGTGAGCCTCTAGTCAGAAAAAACATATCAGGCCTTGTTTCAAAATTAAATAAAACTCGTGGCGTTAAAAATATTTCACTCAGCACCAATGCTTCCCTGTTAACAAAACAGGCAAATGATCTGTTTAATTCAGGTGTCGACAGACTTAATGTAAGCCTGGACACTTTAAATGATAAACGTTTCAGAGATATAACCGGTGGCTCGTTGAACGAAGTATTAAATGGACTTGAGTCAGCAAAAAAACTGGGGTTTTCATCAATCAAAATAAACATGGTTGTTATGAAAGGTATTAACGAAGATGAAATACCTGACATGCTACGGTACTGTCAGCATAATGGTTTCATTCTACGCTTAATTGAAACCATGCCGATGGGCAGTACCGGCAAGCAAGCAACACAGTATTACCAGGATTTGTCGGTTATAAAAAAACAATTACAACAAGAATTTGATTTAGTTGATGCGGTTGTTGAAGGTGCCGGTCCAGCACGTTATTTAAAATCAAAAAACAGTGATTTTTATATCGGCTTTATCACACCCATATCACAACACTTTTGTGAAACATGCAACCGGGTACGTATGACTGTAGATGGTACATTACATATGTGCCTGGGTCAGGAGCACAGTTTTGCTCTTAGGCCATTATTACGCAGTGGCATTAATCATGAAGAATTAAAATATGCCATCATCCAGGCGATTAACTTGAAGCCTGAAAAACACGAATTTAAAGAAAACCCAGAAAAGACCATTCGTTTTATGTCAATGACTGGCGGGTAAAAACTTAAGCTAATCCTTTCTAAATATATAAAATATTTACCCCAATTAATTTATGGTGCCTTAAATGAGCGAAAAACCAATTTGCAAATCTATTATATCTTTCCTATGGACTAATGCTATAGTCGTAGGTGTTATGGTTTTTTTACTGTTCACATTAATTGATCCGGCCGATATAGCAATAGCAATGAATCTTGATATGGATGAAGGTATTTTTAGAATTAAAACATACCTGTTTAGCTTTGTTTTTCTCTGGATGATATTTAATGCAACTACATTTCTTAACTGCTATTTTTCAAAATTACGTTACAAAAATAGATTATTAGATTAATGATGCCATTAGAAAACATGTAAGTGTGAATTCGTTCATACTGAGTTATGTAATAGTGCTAATAAATTCGCACCTACAGAAAATAAATTTGTTTAAGTATTTTTTATTTTTGCCTAAACAACAAGTCTCTATGGATAGAGGATTTGAGTGTAGCGCAACAAAAGTCAGCCGGGCAGCAGTGACACACAATATTGAATTATACAGAGAATATATAAACCCTATTCTTTAGTTTTAAACCAGTTAAGTGCCTCAGTAGATCTAAGCTCAATTTTGCCACGAGAAAGCTTAATACAATCTTTGTTTTCAAACTTTTTAAGAATTCGACTTATAACTTCTCTAGTGGTTCCTAATTCAGCCGCAAGTTCCTGATGAGTAAAATCAAGTGACTGGGTATGACCCCGTTCAAATAATCCGCCTAATAAACAGGCAAGCCTGACATGAAGATTATTAAACGTACTATCAGAGACTAAAGTCATTGCATAACTTAGTCGATCAGTTAATGAGTCAATAATATAATTACGAAATACCTGTGACACATTCATAAAGTAATTAAAGTCACCTTTAGATAATAACAAAGCAGAAACATCAGTTTCTGCTTCTGCTATCGCATTAAAAACCTGATTACGAAGCAGGCAGTTTAGGGTGAGAATACAAAGATCACCTGCTTCAACACGATACAGTGTCAACTCTCTGCCATCTGCCGCAGTTTGATATATTCGAATTGTACCCTTCAAAACAAGCAAAAAGCTATTACAGGCGTTAGTACCACTAAATAATACCGTTTTACGCTTATACCCGACTTTTTTTGCCTGATTTATTCTGTTATTCCACTCTGGTGCATTAATATTTGCCAAATCTGGATAAGAAAGACCTAAGTGCTGAATATTGTCATTATTACCCGTTTTTCTATCTTCACTTAGTCTTAAAGCCTGCATTAAGCACCTATATAATAAATTAACGAGTATGACTATATGATATAAAAAACTGATTATTCGACGAGATAAACTGCGCATATAGGTATATTCCCTTATTATAGTACAGTAACCATATGGATTTAAAGCTATTTATGATTTAATTTAGTACAAATGATAGCGCTGATTTAAACACATGAAATCAGTAATTTACTTATATGCTTATTTTTGAATTACTTTAAGAAGGTTATAAATATTTGTTAATAATGAGATAAAAATGAGTGAGTCAAATCATAAAGCCGTGATAATGATGACCTTTCAATTATTAACATTCCATATAAAACTCATATGCCTAGTGGGTTATTTATACACTTTAAATGTATACAGAATTCAGCTCACCCTAGTTGCGGATAATATATACAATTAATTACTCTCGCTCTTATCCTTAAGAGCCATGGCTTCTGCCCAGGAAAGCTCTCGTTTCTCTTTCACTGGTTTCTCTTTCACTGGCTTTTCTTTGATTTGTTTTTTACTATTGATCTTAGTCTTTTTAATGACTTTAGATTTAACCTTAGTTTTACTATTATTAGTCTGCTGTGCTAGTAACTTTTGTTTTCGTTGCTCTTCTAATCTGATTAACTTTTGTTGATGCTGTCTCTTTTCCACAGCAATTTTGTCCTTTCTTATTTTTTCTTGAGCAGCTTCCAACTCGTCAATCCTTTTTTTCTCAACAGCTAGTTGAGTCTCTTTTTCCTGATCTAAAAGTCGTCTCACTGCATCGAATTCATCCTCTGCTCCAACTACATCTTTTATTACAGCTTGCTTTAATACTTTATGAGCTTTTTTTAAGTTAACACCATCAACCGTACCATTTTTATAAATCGTGCCCAGTAATAAAAGAGCTTCTCCATCTTTTAATCCTGCATCCTGTTTTAGTTTATTAAACCACTGCTTATGCTGGCGCTGTTGATAGCCATGCTGAAGTATATCTACATATACTATACGTCTGGTAGCAGCCTCATTATTCTGAGCAGAAGACTGTGCATACCATTGTAATGCCTGATTCAGATCTTTTTTAATACCGAAGCCTGTTTCATACATAATACCAATTTTATACTGAGCCAGAGGATCACCTCTGGCTGCTAACTTTTTTTGAAATTTCAATACGTTCGATGAAAAGTTATAAGCCATTGCCAGATTGCTGAAACTAAACAGGCAAAGAAGTGAAATTAGCTTTAAGCCTGACAGTAATGAATTTTTATTTTGTAAAATACGCATATTTGATTTATTTAAATGAATATATAAGTATATTATAATTATTTTTCCAGCTTAAAAATAGAAACATTCTGCTGTAAATTTTTTACAGTATCTTTAAGCATACTTATAGACTGGTTGGACTGCAAAATTGACTGGACTGTATTTTTAGCTACATCATCTAACTGCTCAATACTATCCTTAATAATTAAAGCTTTTTGAGTTTGTATTTGCATACTTTCAGTAACTTTATCAAATTGAAATGGTAATACTTCAATTTGTTCAATAACATGATTCAGTTTATTACCAACATTATTAACATTATTAACACCCTTCGTAACTTCCTGACTAAACTTTTCCATTCCCATAACACCAGCTGAAACAGCTGTAAGCATTTCCTTAACCATTTGCTCTATATCCCAGGTTGCGACTGCAGTTTGATCTGCTAGCCTTCTTATTTCTGTTGCTACCACTGAAAAACCACGACCATATTCACCGGCTTTTTCCGCTTCAATTGCAGCATTCAGTGAAAGCAAATTAGTCTGGTCTGCAACGCGATTAATGGTTGTCACGACTGTATTAATATTCTGTGCTTTTTCATTTAAAATAACTAACTTAGATGAAATTGTCTGAGTAGCCGTATCTAAATGTTGAATTGTTCTCTGCATATCACTTAATGCAGACTTTCCATCTAATGCTGATTTTCCGGTGTTCTCAGTAACTTTATTAATTGCATCCATTGTCGCTAATAAGTCTTTACTGATATTGGATATTTCAGTAGATGATACAACCACATGTGAAGTACTGGCTGCCTGTTCCGCAATAGTTGCCTCCTGCTCTCGGGCAGTCGCAGAAATCTGCGTTGCTGCTGATAATACCTGAATACCGGTTAACTGAACCTGCTTTACAAGATGACTAAGATTATCAAGCATCATCTGAATGGCTTTACTTAACTCACCTATAGTACCGTACTCATCTCGCAAATTAATTTTTACAGTAAGATCACCTTTTGCAGCTCTGTTTACACCCTGTAGAATACTCGCTACTTTATGCTTAAGATCCAGAGCGTGTTGACGTTCCTTCTCGATATTATCCTGTAATATCTGAGCCATCTTATTGAATGCGGTTCCAAGCTTACCTATTTCATCATCCGAGAATACTCTAACTCTGGCTCCAGTATCTCCCTCACCTAACTGATTAACGGTTTTAAGCAAATATTTAAGTGGCATGAATACCCTGCGGATAAACAGCAATAGTAAAAATGAAACGACAATAAGCCCTAAAGCGATAATAACCAGTGAAATCAAACGTGACTTCAGGCGTGAATTATATATTTCAGTTGAGTTATTTGCACTCACCAGGTAAGCAAGCAACACGTCATCAGAGCCATAAACTGGTAACATAGTAAAGCTATATATATTAGCTTTATACTTTTCATTAATAATACTATTACTATTAACGACCGACAGATCTATCTGTTCAAAAACCTCGTAATCAGTACTATACACTCTTTCTGATTGCTGGCTCAGTAATAATACTTCTGAGTTATCATTTTCAGAAAACTTTTTAAATGCATGCATAAGATTACTTTCAATAATGCCAATTCCTATAAACTCATCGTCATATATAAGTGGCGATATACTTACTGCCTTAAGCATTCCTTCATCATCATTTGCCAAGCCCGTAAATACTTTTTGTTGTTTAATTACCTGATGTACAATTTTATTAAAATTAGTTTTTTTCTGGTCTTTATCTGACGAGAACATCATATTTGCATTAATATCAAGCAATTGAAATCGGTTAAAATTTTTATCTGCACTAAACTCAAACCAGTCTTTTGCTACATTTTCAACTGTCCATCCTGTTACTTTTTTATTTTCCATCCTATTGTATATGAGACGTTTAATTTGCTTCTCATCTTCTAATACATGAGAGTGCAACATTAACTGATTAAGATGGGAGGCAATAATTTTATCCCATAATATTATTTTTCCACGTAGAAATAGATTGGCATATTGATTATCAATTTGTGTCTGATTAACTGTACTGGCTATATAGACAATACTACCCACTGAAATTGATGAGATAAGAATAACAATAATAAACCGAAGCTGTAATGAATTGCAGAACATAATTAAGTTGAGCTCTAAATTTTAAACTCATCCACTAACGTTTGTAGCTGCTTAGCTAATACGGTTAGTGATTTACTTTCATCTGAATTGGTTCTGGCTTCAACTGCTGTTTGCTTTGAGAAATCACTTATATCGTGAACATTTTTATTTATTTCTTCTGCAACTGCAGATTGTTGCTCAGTAGCAGTCGCAATTTGTGTATTTAAATCATTAATACTAATCGCATGTTCAGACATCTTTTTTAACGCAATCGCGCCGGCATTTACCGCAGACTCAGTTGCATCGGATGATTTACTTGACTGGTCCATTACAGTAACGGTATGTGTACTACGTTCCTGCAGCTTTTCAATCATTGATTGAATCTCAGCCGTTGCTTCCTGCGTTCGTGAAGCCAGTGTACGCACCTCATCCGCCACTACAGCAAAACCTCTACCTGCTTCACCTGCACGGGCAGCTTCTATAGCGGCATTAAGCGCCAGCAGATTTGTCTGTTCTGCGATACTGCGAATAACATCCAGCACGGTACCAATATTACTGCTCTCTACCTGTACTTCACTTACAGCGCTACTGCCACGATCTATCGCAGCACGTAACTGTTGCAGAGTTTCAACTGCTTTATTTGCCTGTACCGTTCCACCGTTTGCTTCCACACTGGCATCATTGGCTGCAGTTGCTGCACTGGATGTCGCAGTTGCGACTTCCTGAATACTACTGGACATCTCATTAGTCGCTGTCGCAACCTGCTCCAGCCTGTTTTGTTGATCCAGAGCATGTTGACTCGACTGATCCGCTGTTATCAATAAAGATTGTGCAGAATTTGCTATCAAATGTGCTGAGTTTGAAACATCACCTAAAGCACTTCTGAGTTTTTGAATAAGCGTATTACAGTTTTCTACAACTTCCGAGACCTCGTCATTACTGTTACTGTGTAATTCGCAGGTTAGATCACCACTGGCAATCTTCTTTAACGAAGTCACAACATCTGCGAGATTTGCACTGATTTTTGTGGAGATTAAAATGGACGTTAATCCCAACACAACGACACAAATCGCACTGATAATAATCATCAGTACCATTGCCTGATCTGAAGATTTTTGGCTTTCGTCTAACGCATGTATAAAATTATTATAGGAGTCGTCACGCACAACACTTAACTCCTGCCTAAAAGTATTCAGCAGTCCGGTCATTAACTTGATACTTGTTTGCACCTGATCAGCGGAAACTGATTCGTTGATCATTCCTTCTGTAAGATCTCTGGCGACTTTATAATAATCATTAAAATGCAGAACAATTTTATTAATATGTTCAGTTGATTTCTTATCTATATCTGCAACAGACTCAAATGAAGCACGCATCCCTGCAGCAATCTGGTCAACTTCTTCCACCATATCCATTTCGCCGTCAGCGACAGCAGCATTTAAGCCTCCGGTGATTTTATCCAGACGTACTTTGTTAGTATCAAGGTGTCCCAGAACAGGAAAATATATATTTTTTACCGCATCTAAACGTAAGTCATTATCCATATTAATGGCGTATTGATATGCCGTTATGATGCTAAACCCCACTAAGGCAACCAGTGCGATCATGAGTATTTTAATTTTTATGGTAAACCTGAAAAGCATCTTCATCTACTATCCTTATTCGTATTAATGCCCTCTCTCTTATAATTAAAGAGAGAGGGAAATAGCTACTTAACTGTCATTAATACTTTTACTGATGCATCAACACCACTTGCATCTATGAAACCAATACTGCCCGTATTAGCTGCTATAAATGCTTTAATATCTGCATCATTTCCCAGATTTTTTGGTGGAGTGCCTTTACCTGAAAATGCCTTTCTAGACCAGTATGAATCAAATTTAATTTCTTTTTTACCCACCACCTGTTTAAGAAACTGCTTACGCGCGGTTGTGCCGGCAGTCATATCAACAACAATTAAAGCTGATCCGTCAGGCCATGACTTTAACTTACCCAGATAGATTGATTTTACCGTTGCCTTGTCAATACTTCCTATCGCTATGCCTTTATTAGCAATTACTGCCACATCGGCCATCGCAACACTCTGAAATAACAGCGCTATAGCTAGAGTAGATATAACGGTAAACAAACGTACCGAACAAAGTTTTATATTTTTAAATGCCGTATTCATATCCACTCTCCTTTAAAATATCACTTCAAGTGCCATACCAAACATATTTACACTGTCAGCTGGTTTTATATCAGTGGCAGCACCTGCGGCAAATAAACCGACCCCCTTTTCTGTATCAATTTTACTTAACTCAAACTTTAATGCGGTGTTGTAAAAAACATCATACCTTAAAGTGATACTATCCATTGTCTGTGCATTTTTCATAGCTTCCGGTACATTTACACCTTTATCCATATTTTGATGCGTGACTAACAATGTCACTTCATCAAAGGTATAACCGGCACTCGCATACCAGGTAGTGGATTCCTGCATATCCATATCCATGGTTACATTTGCATATTCTGAATAAAACAGAAAGCCATTGATATCACCACCAATACCAATAGTTGCTACCTGATGAGTACCATTTAACATAGCGCTCATTCTCGGTTCATACAGCATATCTCCACTATAGGTGCTTGCCTGAACATAAACCGAATCATCCCACTCCGCTTTCAAAGTAGCGCCGAGCATGCCATTTAGACTCATGCCCTCAAGCGCAATATTTCCCCAGAATATATCCGTACTAAATGCCCAGTCACCGACATAGGTTTGCCATAAATAGCTCAATCCACGGTAAGACTCACGGGTTATGTTCGCGCCATTGAAATCAGCGGTATAAAACAGCTGAGGAGCTTCTATCCAGGGAAAAGCAAAACCCACACTCTGAAATTCATTAACCAGCCCCACAGGTAGTTTTATCTTACCGGCACGAATCGTATGTTCATCATTAATAGCGAGACTAATAAAGCCCCAGTCAAGATGCATCTTATATTCATCTTCTTCTTCTAATACCAGAAACTGGGTTTGCAAGGTGACACGCTCATTGATATTCGCATTTATATTCAGACCTATCCGTGTTCTACGAAACGAACCATCCTCATTAATGCCACCATTTGCTGGTGTTACACCATTCACAGTACCTGGTTCGCCGCCGGGTGTACCATCACATGAATCGGGTATCGGACCGGTAAAAGTACGTGCACAATCACCGTTAAAAAATACCGGATCATCTGTTTGCTGATAAACCGCTGATGCAAATCCTTTAATAGTGACTTTTTCAGTCCAGTCAGCCGCATAAGCAGACTGAGCCATAAGGCTAGCACTAATTATAATGATGGTTGATAACCGCTTTTGCATTGAAAACATGGTTTCAAACTCCGTGGGTAAATTTATTATTATTGTAATTTCAGCCATAAAGCTTGATTTCTAAACTAGATTAAATTCAAGCATGACAATCTATTAATCTTAGTTATATAGGTTGCTTATGAATAAATAGCAATAACATTATGTTATTAATGGTTTTATTAGCTAGAATAATATGACCGAAGTCATATATATGTAACATATGCTACATATAAGCAAGAAATCTAGCTTTATAATTTAACTATAATAAATAAACATCTATTCTAGAAATAAGAACCATTAGTTCAATAGAAATTGATGAATAAAAGAATAATTTAATACTCAAGGACACTATGCAGCAAATAAAATCCTATCAGTCAGCTCTATTTTTATTCATAACAATTGCTGGTTTTAGTTTGAATTCTAATGCCGGTTTAAATCCATTTGATAAAAGTTTGTCGATAAAATTTGGCACTGAAGTACAGTGGACTAGCGATAAATCTGGCTCTACTAAAACAGGCCGAAACAAACATCGCGGTAACAATGTTTACTATCAGCTAATCATTAACGATCAACAACTTAAATTACGTCTGGCAAAAAGTAATGATGCCGGACAATCATTAGAATCCCGGCCCGTTGAAACACTTGATGTATTAGATATCATTGTTAATGGCAACCGCCTAAACCGTTTTCAATGGTGTCTGAATAACCGCCTAAACCCGGTTAATTATAAAATGTTACGAATTGATACCCGAGTCAGAGACAATATATGTCTTATTAATAAAGATAAGGGTGAGATCATTATCAAACTCAACGAAGCCAGCCACTTACAGTTAAAGGAAGCGACAACACTAATAGTAGAGTTCAAGCTCGACAAATACGTCACCCATTTAACTTATAAAATGCAAGGTTTCAGTACTGCATACAACCAATATATATCTTTAAATAAAAAGCCGTCCAAAACAAAACTCGTTAACAAATCTGTGCCCGAAAAGACGACCGTTAAAAAACTGAAAAAAGTTACCAAAACTTGTTACACCCGCATACCTGTTGAATTTTCTAAAACAATTAAACCGGTAAGTTACCCTTGCCGTAACAGAACAATGCAAAGTGCAGCACGTCAGTCAACAAAAAGCGAAATACTTGAGGAAAAGCGCCGTCTTAAGGCTGAAAAAACAGCTAAAAAACAACAGCAGGAAAGACGTCTGGCGCAACGCGAAAAATTACATCAGGAAGAACTAAGAAAAAAAGAGGATGAAATAACTCAGAAAAAGGAAATGGCATGGAAACAAAAAAACACCAAAACCTGGGTTAACCGTTGTAAAATTCACTGGAACAAGGGTGTTAGCCCCTGTTATTGCAAACCATATTTAAATATGGCACCGGCGAATACAGAAGACACATGTGGTAAATAAATCTATTCGCCACTAAAAACATCGCAGACGAATTAAACAGCCATAATACTCGTTAACTGAGAGCGGTATTGCTGAGCTTTTTGCGGATCATTATTTGAAAGCGCATTTATAATTGTAATAATCAATTCCTTTGCTATACCATCTTTAAAATCTGCATTATTTTTTTGAATGTAAAATAGATATTCTAGCCCTTGCTCTGTATTGTGCTGCGCTATTTCACATATTGCACAATCAAAGCGAGCATCCAGATTATCAGAGTTCATCAGTATCGTTTCTTTTAAACGTTGTAACCCTGCCGTTATATTAGCTTCTTCAATCATCCATAACTGACCTGACAAACTCTGTCCAGTAGTACTTTTTTTGTCTACATTGGGAAGCCGGTTAAATAAATCAGCGGCCTGCTGGGCTTCCCCCATATCAACAAAGATTTGAATTATTAATTACATACTTTTCAAAGCTACGCTCACTAACTTCAACAACAAAAATATCTTTTCACCATACTCTTACACCCTGTCACAACAATCTGATTAACTATGAAAGTAACATTTTATCACTACGGTGAAAATGAAACTAATTTATTATAAAATAGTAAGCTAATTTCAGGTCATTAAAAATAATAATAATTCATCTAAAATCAGGCTTTAACTGCATAACCTGTGCTAGCCCATATTAATAGCTTCATTGAATTACTGATTAATTGATTTTTTAACATAAAGACTCAATAAATATCGCTTAAACTATAGGTATTTACATGTAAACATCACATTTACCCCTCCCAGTCTCCACTTTCATTTTTGCAAACTGTAACCGTTTTTTCCAGATCAGCTTTGGAATTTATCCATGATTTTATCAGCAGCTCTCGGCATAAACGACTAGACTTATTAATCTCTTTGACAAGTTTGATACTTAAACGACGATGACTCTCAGGATCACTCCATTCTCTAACATCACCAGGTACACCATCTTGTAATAACTGCTGTGTCATCGTTTTCATTTCCTCTAACTCCTCACTAGAGTAATTATTCAACTCAGACTTTGTTAAATCTAACACGCTACTTCCAAAGCTGCCTACCAGTCTAAACGGTGCTGTTAATAATCCTCCCATAGCTCCTGTTATCGCACCAGAGCTTACTTCTTTTGCCGCAGAACGCGCTCTGTCTATCATCGCATTGGTACGATCCAGTATTAAGGGGATTTCTTTTCTTGTGCCTTCTACCTGAATGAGTGTTTCGTTTGCTATGGGTTGATACGCCTTCAGTTGTGTACTTATTAACACAACTGAGGTCGACATTTTGTCTGCCGAAGACAAGGCATCAGGAATCTGTTTACGGATGGCTGTCGATTCTTTAAGTATCGGCGGAATGGCTTCACGTACCTCTTTAACTTCTTTTAAAATGGCCGGAATTTGTACACGAATACCATTAACTTCTACAATAATCGGTTTAATTAAATCTCGAATTTCACTTATATCATTTAATGCCGGTTCAATTTTTTCACTGGTTACCCGGACATTTTCCAGTATGTCTGGTATCTGCCGGATAAACAATGACAACTCATAGGTAAAGTAACTAATTGATGCGGCCAGAGCCAGAATACTAATAGCCAGCAAGTTAATAAAATGTTTCTTTTGCATTTTTACTGTTTGTGACATAGGTTTTATTGACCCTGTTAGTTTATATATTGTTATATCGATTTAAATCAAATATCCCATAACCAAGCGGGTCTTGTTTTGAAAGCTGTTCATTAAACCAGTCGGCTTCTTTCCAGAAGCTGGGCGAGGTTCTTCGAACACCATATATTGCGACAAATTCCTCGTAATCATTTTTGTTTTTTATCGAAATAAACTTATCTGAAAACGCTTCAATCTCAGCTTCATCTACCACAAAAAATAAGTTTGGATATGCGCCTAAAATACCCTTATAAACCGTTAACGTATCGAACTCTTTATCTCGATTGTCCACATCATCGAACAACGTATATACATTTTTATAAGCCTTGTTATGAATTAAAGTATAAACGTATCTATGTTTATCACTTTTCACTTTAAGTAATGCCGTCTCCGGAAACATCGATATTTTTTCACCGCTAATTTTAGTTATACGTTGTACGTACTTATCTATTTTTGATAATTTTTCACATTCACTTTCAGTGCAACGATTAATATAATCTTTTTTACCGTTAATATTTTCGAGTTTCTGTTCAAGCTTTTTATATAGCTCCCTTAAAGGATCATCGGTCTTATATCCACTGACAATTTGTGCATTTAGCCATTTTTTGGGCTCATCAAAATACCGGCCCTGATCAGCTCTAATTCCCAGATACCATGACTCACGAATCTTCTGTCTATTTTTCGGTGGCAACATCGCTAAAAAAGTATCCTCTGCCTCCATGCGTAAAAAATCCATATAAATGCGCGTATTAAACTGGTGCCCGACATTCCCATACACATCATAACCTGCAACCAGAAGATAGTGGATTCGTTCAAATATAGGATAATCCATTATCCAGGCCGACTCAGGATAGTTGCCAATTAAGCCCTGTTTCACCGTTGCACTATCAAAGTGCCTGAAAATGGATAAAGTACGGTTGTTTTTATCCATAGCATCAGAGCCATCCCAGACAAATGAAAGCGCATCATCTAATTGCATTTTCGGCAAAGCCATAAATGCTTTTTGCCGCATTGCCATATAATCAACCTGCAATGTCCAGTAATTCACCCAGGCACTCGTTAAGTTAATCGTGTTACCTTCCTCAGATGGTAAACTCAGATTCTTTTCCAACTCTTTTAAATAGTTATTATCGTTGTTTACTTTTAGATGATCCGGATCGATAAAAAACACCCAGAACTGATCTTCTATCACATTCAAGGCAACCTGACCGCGACATACCGGACCTTTAATAAAACCTTCAATAAAAAACTTCGCATCATCAAGCAGAAATTTATAACGAGACTTCACTGGAATATCTACAAATGCCCTGAACGGATTAGCCGCTACCTTCGCTTCATAGGAAGGTAATTTATTCACCTGATAATCAGGCTGAATAAACAATTCTTTATAACGTTGCATACGTTTATCGGACAGTTCATAAACCATATGCGACTTATTTACAATTGAAGATTTTACATAACGCAAGCGATAGTAGATTTTTTCTGACTGATTACGCTCATAAGGTCGGGCAGTAGCAATCTCTTTAATCGGTGATCCTGATGGTGTGCTCGAACGAACTAGACGAAAAAACTCCCGATTATTTGCACCTTTAAAATGCAGGTGCCCTAGAAACAGATGCTCATATATATAGCGGCTCGTCAGCTGGTACTTTAAATCATTCTGATTAAAAAAAACTTCCCATTTATCAACTTGATTTTTAGTTTCATCTGATAAATTGAAGTCTCTATCATCCGGTAATCCCTGAGAAATCCATTTAATTAATGTATGGTACTCATCGTCAGTTAAATTAGGTGTTGCAAAAGGCATCCCCTGATTCGGAAAGTCATCAGCATAATCAGAAAATGATTCATTAGTGGGACATGTCTGATTTCTATTTAAGCTTAAATCTATATCATCATCTATCTTTCCCAGCCGGTGTTGCGGATTAACTTGCTTTAAACGTAATATTTTATAAAACACTGAGTAACGCAAATTATTAACTGGATTATCAGCCTGCTCATTTAGAACAGAATGAAAACCTTTTTCTCGCCACTGTTCTTCTGTAGTTGCATCAATAAATAAGCGGGTTCGTTCAGCCTCAGTAAATAGATTAGGGTCATATACTTTTTTAGGGTTAGCACCGCGGCGGATACCTTCAATTGAAGTCAGTTTCAGCTGACATGGCGCATCATAGCAACCATGACATACAATGCAGCGCTTCTCTAAAACAGGCCGGGCCTGGTTAACAAATGAAACAGTATCATTGCCACCTTTTAATAAAACACTATATTCAATATCAACCTGCTCTTTAGTCAGGCTATTTTTATCACCACAGGAAATTAGCACAATCACCATTAAAAAAGTACTGATTAATTTCATACTATCCCTCTTAATATTTTATAATTTCTCATACGTTTAACACGCTACAAAAAGATAATGTCATTATACGCTAAGAGCTTAATGACAGTAGTAATTATTAAACTGCTGGAAAGAGCATGCCTGTATTTTAAATTTCAAATAGATAGATTTCAACTAACGCTTAAAAGACAGTTTTTTTTGAACTATACCCCATATACTGATTGATGCTAATTTTCCTGAATATAGTATGATAGCCGAACATTAATATTCTTTGGTAACTGTTTGCCTGACCACGAATGGATTAGTATTTGCATATAACAATTCAACTATCCGAATTTTACATTTAGGTATGCTGTTATTGCATCAATTTTTTATAGCGATTAAAATGAAAATCATAATAATTTCACTTCAGAACAGAATCAATGTCTGACATTAAACATTGCAGAGCAGCTCAAATCTGCCGCCTATTTACAGCATTTCTGTTTTTTGGTTGTGCTCAGTTTGTCTGCGCTTCACAAACAAACTTATCCGAAGCAGCGGCATCTCAACGCCCCAGAATAGGACTGGTATTAAGCGGTGGTGGTGCCCGCGGTGCCGCCCATGTTGGCATTTTAAAAATACTCGAACAAAATCATATCCCGATAGACTATATTGCCGGCACCAGCATGGGTTCGGTTATCGGTGCGCTATATGCATCCGGCATGACCCCGGATGAAATAACCCGCGCCCTGACACAAATCGACTGGCAGGAAGTATTTAATGACAGCGGCCCGCGCATCGATAAAACCGCCCGCGACAAGGCCGATGATCGCCTGTATCAGGTCAATCAACAAATTGGTGTTAAAGACGGCAGCATTCACTTGCCTACCGCATTAGTACAAGGCCAACGTTTTGAGCAAGTCATCCGCAAACTTACCTTGCAGGCCAGTATGGTGCAGAATTTTGATAATTTACCCATTCCCTTCCGTGCTATCGCAACTGACATCACCACCGGTAATGAAGTCGTGCTGGGCAAGGGCGACCTTGGTGTTGCTATTCGCGCCAGCATGGCGGTTCCCGGTGCATTTGCTGCGGTAGAAATAGATGGCCAGTTACTGGTTGATGGCGGCATGGCAAATAATTTGCCGGTAAGTGTTGTTCGTAATATGGGGGCTGACATCGTGATAGCCATTGATATCAGCACCCCCCTACTTAAACGCGACCAGTTAAATGATGCCCTGAGCATAATCGACCAGCTAACCGGACTGCTAACACGGGACAATACAGAGCAACAGATTAATCATATGATGGATCAGGATATTCTGATCATACCTGAGCTGGGTAATTTAACCGCATCTGATTTTAATCGCTACGAAGAAGCCATTTCTGCGGGCACCGCCGCCGCAACAAAACAACTGGCACAACTTAAACCTTTGGCCATCTCTGCAGACGAATATGCTCAACACATGGCAAACCATAATACCGATTATTTCCAGCGACCGGTGATTGAGTTTATACATATTGATAACAACTCAATCGTCAATGATGATGTATTGCGTGACCGGATACAAATTAAACCGGGAGACAGACTAGACACCGATATTATCGACAAAGGTATCAATGAAATTTACACCCTCGGTAACTACTCTCATGTCGGCTATACCATTGTTAAAGAAAACAACAAAACCGGTTTGAAAGTAACCGCCACAGAAAAAGAATGGGGGACCAGCGGCATTCAATTCGGGCTTGATTTATCCTCCGATCTGGATGGTGCCAGCTCTTTTGACTTTTCTGTTGCCTACACCCAAAAACCCATCAATGGACTGAATGGAGAGTGGCGCTCGATTGCAGTAATCGGTGAAAACCCGACACTGTTAACTGAATGGTACCAACCTCTGGATAATCGAGAATACTATTTTATTAACCCCATACTCAGCATTAGGCATCAGTCATTCAATGTTTATTCCGGTAGCAACATTTTTTCTAAACACCGGATAGAACAAACAGCAGCCGAACTCTGGATCGGTCGAAATTTTGCCGAACAGGTCGCCCGCTTGAGAATTGGTGTGATTCGTGGAAGTGGTAGTGTGGACCTGCTAACCGGCGACCCAACAGACCCGATATTGCAGTTTGACGACTTTAATGCCGGATCGTTTTCCGCTGAACTTCGATATGACAGCCTCGACACGGTATCTTTTCCCACAACCGGCAGTGCCGCGGAGTTAATCTATAGCGTATCACGCGAAGCTATCGGTGCAGATGCAGATTATGATCAGGCCAGTATTCAAGCACTGGCAGCCTACCCCCTCGGTAGCGGTACCATGCTACTTCGTGGCGGCTTTAATACCACCCTTAAAGATAAAGGCACAATTGATAGCCTGTATCAAATCGGTGGCTTCTTTAACTTGTCCGGGTTACAACAAAATCAACTAGCCGCTCAGCACTCCGGAATAGTACTTGCCGCATATATGCACAAACTGAATCAGTCACAATTTTTCAGCACCTATGTTGGTGCATCCATAGAACTGGGAAATGCCTGGCAGGATACCAACGAAATAAACATGAACAACACACTAACCGCCGGCAGTATATTTGTAGGTGCAGACACACCTGTCGGACCTCTTTATATCGCCTTTGGTGCGACTGAAAGTGGTGAAAAAAGTCTTTACCTGTTTATTGGCTCACCGTGGTTTTAATTTACAGCCGGTAGTTTATTCCATTCCTACGTGGACGCTCATACTAACAAACCCACTAAGCCACTGATTAATCAATCCTTTTTTCTTCTTTAAAATGGCTGTCTCAATAAAACGGACATAAAAGTAACAACCCGCAACTCCGTCATCTCCGAATGCTAATGTCAGAGATCCAGCGATCTGAATACTGTCAAACCACTGAATTCCTTAGACGGACACCCACACTAACAATACAGCTAACCTACTGATTACTAATATTATTTTAATTTTATTAACATGGATGTCCTAAAAAGCGTTATTTTATTGATTATATTAGATTAACAATAATGAAAATAAACAAAGAAGCATGAAATTCTAGCAGCCTGTTCATCAACAAAACCAGAGACTAAAACAGCTAATGACTAACCTGTTCTTTTAAATTCGTTTACTCAATTTAAGTAAACCTTGCTTCACTCTTCTATTCTGAACTTTCTGGGTTAATTTTTCCTTAAAAATTCCGCCCTGAAGAATAGCTGATGGTTTTTTAGGTTTATTTATTGACTGTCTTTCCAGTTGCTTCTCGCTCTCAGAAACCGCATTACCTTTATCTGAAGAAGATAAATTAGCGGATGGTCTTTGTTCAAACTTAAATGAACTAACCACACTTTCTCCTTCGATGATTTCAACGTAAATACCGACAGGGATAGAGGCTCTTTCGAATACGGTTTCAGAATCGAGATAGATGGCATATGCCTGAAATATCAGTTCTTCCTGGCTATTCATTGCAAGGTTCTTTGCATTAGTTTCAAATTTTAACCAGCCGGCACTGGTTTGAAGATTTGCCCATAGGGGAATAATATTAAACGGAACATCAGGCCCTCCCAGCGCCAATGCCATAAGGTAATCCTTATGCATATCTGGACGCCCTGAGTTCCTTACATTACCCTTCATGAAATTTCGACTTTTAACTGATGCTGAAACTGAAAACTGGCTGATAGGATCAGGTGTGTTTGAGCCGGCATCAACCTCAGTCACTTCAATCACACCTTCAATATAAACAGGACGTTCAAACACCGGGATACGCGCATAAAACCACCCCATTGTCTCAATGATGATTTCGACGGGCTTATCACGTTTTTTGTCATTAATTTTTTCATCGAATTTATAGGCAGTTGTTTCTATAACTTCATACATATACTTTATTTCCTTGTAAATATGAGCCTTAATTTACTTATTTCGGCGATGTTAATTTATAATCTACTGATTAGCTTTTGTTTTTCATATTGTTAAAATGACTGTCTATGTAAGAATTATGACGCATTACGTAAACCGGGTACAGATTAAACCGGGAGACAGACTGAACATCGATATTATCGACAAGGGTATTATTCTTATGTGGACACCCATACTAACAATCCCACTAAGCTACTGACTAATCAATCATTTTTTCTTTCTTAGAATGGGTGTCACAATAAGTATTGCAAATTTGCAAATCCAGGTAAACAATAAAAAATACAGTCTTCCGCGAGTAATACCCAATATTAACAATAATATCACTTCAGGAAAAGGACGAAGACAAGCACTGTCTCCCCCCCCCCTTTCAAAAATGGTGATAAGAGGGGATTTAAAAAAATCGGCCTCTTTATAAGAGTTATAATCAACTATAATACAATTTATTCTGGTCAGTCCCCAATGCCAGAAAGTTTCTTGAAAACATTAAGATGGGGGTCTTTTAATGTTTTATCTGGGCACCATAATCTCGATACAATAATGTTAAAGTAAAAATTTGGTTTTAAAACATCAAAAATAAAGCCCTCAGGGACAGGCTTTACGTTTTGCACTCACGAAGAGTTGCCCGTTAAATAAAGCCCCTGATAAATAGTAAACATTGAGTGGTTAATCTTTGGGGCGTATACTGATACAGCATGAGTCAGTAGTGACTATGCCAGCATTAAATTAATTCAGTATAAGGTCGTTTACAAATTAAAAACATTCATTTCAAATGCTTATATTTACCAGGCAATATATTATTCTGGTCTGGTTTCCTGTTTGCCCACAAATCATCACTTTATAGCCAAATAAATGGTCAGGTATCAAGCCTGCCATTACTTCTGATTATTTCAGGTATTACTCTTCTTGTCATCTACCGGTTTCGCAGTAACGCCTAATATGTATTGTGAACGTTACCAGTTAATATCAAAAGGCCGGCTGAAACCCGCCGTTGATAAAAAGCAGTTTATCGAATCTCTAAAAATCAAACTTGATATTGACCTATCAAAAGCACAGTCGTTGATTCAGGGAAAGGCTAAAATCATAAAAAAAGATTTAAGTTTGCACGAGCTGAAAAAATACTACAAAGCGTTCGAGACATCGGGTCTGGATATTACTGCTCAGCTTATTATGGATGACGCAGCTTTTAATTCTGCACTAGTTGACACATCAGAGACTGAAAGTTTTTTAGTTGATGAATCATCAAATAAAATAGATACAACTTTTTTTATTCGTCATCTTAGTAAAATAAAACCCACAGTATTTGCAGGAAAATCAAAAATTGATATCGCATGTAAAGACAATCGTAAAGAATATGTATTAAATAATAACAGCCTGACAATAGGCACATTAGCATTATTGGCGGCGGTTGTATTTGCCTCGCTTGAGCTGGAGTCTTACATCGTCAAGTTATTGACTTTAAATTATGGCTTTTCCTTGCTATCAACAATAACATCGTTGCTTGTGTTAATTGGAGGGCTGGTATTTCTGCCTGTTCTTTTGTCTCCATTGGGACGGATGGAGTTATCATCTAAAGATAAAAACTGCTATACCTTGAATGAAGATTCGGGTGTAAATTTAATTAGTAAAAAATTCAGACTCTCTATTAATGCCGTACAAAACTGTTTAATAGTGCGTAGTCGATTTAACAGGTATAGTGCCAGATGTGTATCTAACACAGGGAAAATTGAATATTATATACTAAAGAATGAGCTACCCGCTTCTGAGCTGGCAGGTGAAAGCGCTAAAGATGTCTCAATGGACCTTGCAGATTTTGGACTAATGGAATACCTGGACTACTGGCAGCAATTTAAAAAAATATTCAATTTTTTTAAAACATCTACTCGTTCAGGAGTTGATGAAACCCTTGAGAATATGGATCAATACGCCTATGTGTACAATGGTAATAATGAGCTAATTGCAAAACTATATTTATCTAGTCAGCTGGCCATTAATTTTACAAAAACAAAATTAAATGAAGAGGAAGAAGTAAAAGTACTATTTCTTGCTTTGTCGAGCATAGGTGTTAAGTAGTTTTGAGTGAAAAATACAGCGTAACAAGCAATGGCACTATAAAGCAGGGATTGCATCCATCTGATGTGATTCAGAACATACAACACAAGTTTGGTGTTAGTGCTGCTACTGCAGGCTCACTGGTGGCAGGCAATAAAAGCTTTATAAAAGACAATCTCGATAAATTCACAGCACAACAATATTACAAGACATTAATTGGTCTTGGTTTAATTGCTAGCATTGAGCACATTAACCCGAATAAAAACAAAAATATCTCGTCACAATCAACCAAAGAGGCCCCACCCAAAACCAGCCTTGATACACAGGGCACACCCCCCTTAAATAAAAAACCAGTTTCCGGCATATTACTTAAGTATGGTGCGCTTATTTTTGCCATTTCAATGATTGCAAGTGACAAGCTTCGCGACCTGGTTTTTCTGGATACAATTGGTTTTAGTCTCGGGTACATACCTTATATGACAGGGTATATTCTTATGGCTTTAGGGAGTTATTTTTTCGCAGTAGAAAAAAAATTACCTGTAGCTTTCCGGGCACTCAGTCTATTGTCATTTTTTGGCCTGGCCCTTATTTTATTATTAAACCCCTCTGAAACAGCACGCTCTGGCCTTGCTAAAAAAACATTAGCTATAACCATACTGTTAACAACTGCATACTGGTTTTTTCAGTACAGTGCTACAGAAGAAAACATTACACAATTGATATCAGACTATCAGGTACTGGATCAGGGCCGCATTGTTTACCCTTCTAAACAAACACAAACTGATCTTGCAACTATTGAACATGAGGTTGATGAACTTATAAGCTATATCGACAGAGTCTTTGACCTGCTAAATAATCAAAGCATCGATATTGAGATGGAAACTGTTCTTACTAATAGTGTGATGCAAGGAACGGCATCAATCATGTTATGGTTAAAATATCAGCAAGCATTATATCAAACTCAGGGCTCGACATTAGCATCAAATATTCTTGATGAAAAATTATTAAACTCTGTGCGGCTAAAGCTTCTTAGCCACATTGATGAAAAAATAAATGCAGGTGTCTCAGATCGCGTAAGAAAAGAACGTAAACAATGGTTTCATGCCATTATTTCGTTTGATGACAGACAACAACACCGTAAAAATAAAATTCACTCGTCATTGATTATGTATCAGGCAACACTTTTAAGGGAGTTTTCATTAAAAGCTTCCAGTACTAATCGTGATTTACGTAAGTTGATGAAAAGCAGAAAAATAAAATTTAGAGGAAAGGAACAACAGAATATTGATGGGCACTTTATAGTGATAACCCTGCCCACAGGAAGCGTAAATAACCCCGAAGCGCTTACGCTCATTATGGCCTGTTATATTTCAGAAGCTGAAGGTAAGGCGTCTGCAAAAATCACCTTTGAGCAGGTTGGCGGTGATTATCCTAATTATTATTTAGGTCGGAAATTTTTAGTTCTGCGTTCAAATCACACCATATTGAAATGACTTTTGCTACAAATCATGGGGTCAAGTCTTGCCTTTTGTCTTTATAATCTACTAACACGAGAGTAATGTAATTTAGGATAATTGCCCACTTCTTTCATGCTGTAACAGCCACTGACATATACATTTACAGTTCCTTATACGAGTCCCTTATACGGATCCCTTATACGGACACCCACACCAATAAATTAACTAACTTGTTGATTAATATTATATTTTTGATATTTTTAACATGGGTGTCCTGATAAGAATAGACCCATCAGTGTTTACTTTAATCTAAAAACCGGTTTAATATCGTTGACACTATTCTATTAAATAGAACATAAACTATGATCTCATTAAAGCAAATCACCTATATCCTGGCTGTAGAGAAAACCCTGCATTTCAAAAAAGCGGCTGAACTGTGTTCAGTATCTCAATCGGCCCTAAGTACTGCCATCACCGAAATGGAGAAGCAACTGGGTTTTCAGGTGTTTGAGCGTGACAATAAAAAGGTATTCATCACGCCGGTAGGGGCTCAGTGCTTGCAAAAAGCCCACAGCATTAAACTACAGATGGATGATATATATCAGCTTGGCCAATCCCTGAAAGCCCCCTTAAGCTACCCGATGTCCATCGGTACGATTCCCACAATTGGCCCTTACCTTTTACCCCACGTGCTACCCGCAGTGCGTCAGCAATATCCCGACTTTCAGCTGCGTATCACCGAAGATCAATCACATGAGTTAGTTAATAAAGTAAAAAACGGTGAACTGGATGCTGCGATTCTGGCCCTGCCATTTGATATTGAAGGCCTGCTCGCATTTGAGTTCTGGGAAGAGGACTTTTACTGGATAACCCACAACAAAGATAAACTGGCGCAGCAAAAAGAAGTGACCAGCAACCAACTGAAGCACTCTCACCTGATGTTACTGAAAGACGGACACTGCCTGAAAGAACATGCGCTAGCAGCCTGTAAATTACCCTCCAGTGAAATCGACTCATCACTTTCCTCCACCAGCCTCAACATGCTGATACAAATGGTTGCCGGGCATATGGGAACCACATTCATACCGGCCATGGCGCTAAAGCAATTACTATCTGGAAATGCAGAATTGAAAGCCGTGCACCTGAATGAACCCGGCCCGCATAGAAAAATTGCTTTTATCACTCGAGCAAATTATCCGCGAGTTAACAATGTCGAATTATTAATACAGCTATTTCGTCAGCAACTAAAATTAACAACGCCACTAAACGTATAATTTTTATGCTTATAGAGGCGACACCGCGCTCGCTCACACTCAGCTTCAAATTTTTAGATCATCGTATTCTAGTTTTTCAAATGTACTCCTGTTAGCTACACGCTTATAACTGACTAACGATATGCAAATCGTTAACTATTGGGAGACACCTTATGAAACAAAAACCATTATCAATACTCGCAGCCGCTGCACTCACTATGGCGACATTAGCAACAGCCAGTACCGCAGTTGCCGTTGGCGATGCCAAATCAAACCAGTTCTGGTGGCCAGAGCAACTTAACCTCAATCCACTACGGGCACACAATATTGAATCCAACCCGTACGGCGCAAAGTTTAACTACGCCAAAGCCTTTAATACCCTTAACCTGTCCGAAGTAAAAAAAGACATTGAATTATCACTGACCACCTCACAAGACTGGTGGCCGGCAGATTATGGTCATTATGGTCCGTTTATGATTCGAATGGCCTGGCACAGTGCCGGCACCTATCGCACAGGTGATGGTCGCGGCGGTGCCGGTGGTGGCCAGCAACGTTTCAACCCCTTAAACAGCTGGCCCGACAATGCCAACCTCGATAAAGCGCGCCGCTTATTGTGGCCAGTAAAACAAAAGTACGGTCGCAAATTATCATGGGCCGATTTAATCGTACTGGCCGGTAACGTGTCACTAGAATCGATGGGCTTTGAAACCTTTGGTTTTGCCGGTGGCCGTGAAGATGACTGGGAAGCCGATTTAGTTTACTGGGGCCCCGAAAAACAATTTCTCGCCGATAAGCGCCGTACTAAAAAAGGCAAATTAAAAGGTGATTTAGCAGCGGTACAAATGGGCTTAATTTACGTTAACCCGGAAGGCCCGGGTGGCAATCACGACCCTTTAGCTGCGGCCAGAGATATCCGCTTATCGTTTGGCAGAATGGCTATGAATGATGAAGAAATTGTCGCACTGATTGCCGGTGGCCATACTCTAGGTAAAGCCCACGGAGCTAAAAAGCCCAAAGACTGTACTGGACCCGAGCCAGCTGCAGCTGCCATCGAAGAACAGGGGTTTGGCTGGAGCAATAAATGCGGAAAAGGCAATGCCGAAGATACAACAACCAGTGGCCTGGAAGGCGCCTGGACATCGACCCCCACCGCATGGTCTATTCTCTACCTCGATAATCTGTTCCGCTTTGACTGGAAAAAAACCAAAAGCCCGGCCGGTGCAACGCAATGGATTCCTACAGATAAAACCGCCGCTACGCTGGTGCCGGATGCGCACATACCCAAAAAACGCCATGCACCTATTATGTTCACAACCGACATGGCGCTAAAGAAAGACCCTGAGTTTCGAAAAATTTCTCAGCGTTTTCTGAAAAACCCCAAAGCCTTTGATCTGGCGTTTGGCAAAGCCTGGTTTAAATTAACGCATCGTGACATGGGACCACGCGCACGCTATGTTGGTGCTGAAATTCCGACTGAAGTGTTACTGTGGCAGGATTATATTCCCACCGTTAAACACAAACTTATCGACGCCAAAGATGTGGCCAGTCTGAAAAAGATAATTCATAAATCGGGACTATCTAATACCGAGCTGGTGAAGACCGCATGGGCATCAGCAGCCTCCTATCGCGGAACCGATATGCGAGGTGGCGCAAACGGATCCCGTGTTCGACTGGCACCGCAAAAAGACTGGGCGGCTAACAATCCCAAAGCACTTGGTAAAGCTATAAAAACACTGGAAAAGATTCAGAAAAACTTTAACCGGTCTTTAAGCGGTGGCAAAAAAGTATCCCTGGCAGATGTAATTGTTGTGGGTGGCGCAGCGGGTATAGAACAGGCGGCCAAAAAAGCCGGCTATAAAATCGACGTGCCTTTTTCAGCCGGTCGTAACGATGCAACGCAGCAGCAAACGGATGTTAAATCATTTGCCATGCTTGAGCCAGAAGCCGACGGTTTTCGAAACTATTACAGCAAAGATAGTTTTTATGCCCCGGCAAAAGCCCTCATTGATCGTGCCAACCTGTTAACGCTAACGGTACCAGAAATGACAGTGTTGGTAGGTGGCATGCGCGTGCTTGATACCAATACCGGTAACAACAAACACGGCGTGCTCACTAAAAAACCAGGCACACTAAGCAACGACTTTTTCGTTAACCTGCTGGATATGTCGACTAAATGGAACAAGTCTAAAAAGTCGAATGCAATCTACGAAGGCCATGACCGCAAATCAGGAAAGTTAAAATGGACCGCAACCACGGTTGATTTAATATTCGGATCGAATTCTGAACTGCGTGCCATTGCTGAAGTCTATGCATCAAACGACGGCGAAGCAAAATTCATAAAAGATTTTGTAAGCGCCTGGAGCAAAGTCATGAAGCTTGATCGCTTTGACCTGAAGTAAATTTCAACTAACCTCAACAATGAAAGAGAACTGGTGACAATTAACCTGTCACCAGTCACTCGCTCTACAACCAATGCACGGTTATAATTTTAAACTCTAACCATTCCATTAGCAGTGACTCTAAACATATAACTCATCACACCAGCATAATCGTTTACCGCCTCTATAAACCCTGCCATGATTGGTGCCAATCAAATTTTCAGCCAGACTCTTTCCATCAATATATACATCCGCCAGCAACCGAAAATACTTACCTCGCTTAATATTTTTAAGCTCTATGACACTGGCCATACGCAGTAAACGCACGCTAAACTGTCGGGCGACTCGGACAGCAACTTTTTCGCGCTGGCATTTGGCCCGCATTTCGGGAGCATCTACCCCCATTACCCTGACAGGAATATTCGGCCAGTACTTTACATTAACGCGAAATGTATCTGCATAGTTATTTCTGTAGTGATATAAACTACATTGCTAAAAACAGATAATAATGCGCACATGTTAATGCTCGCATAGTAAGTGTATGCAAGTTGAAAAATAGTTATCAAATTATTATTTTTTTAAAAGCGTCAGAGAACAACCCATTAACTGACATCTTTTATGGCGCGTGATCTTCATGCGCCTTTCGCGCCTTTCAGAGACACTGGATTTCTGCCTTCGCAGGAATGACGACCATGTTTGAGTTATTAACCAGCCAACTGAAGAGGATACGATTAGTTAATATCTAGGTGTGAATTCATTCGCACCAAAAAAACAAAAGACTTAACCACAGAGGACACGGTGTACACAGAGTTTTTTATACATACGGCCCTAAGTTTTCATCTGTGCACCCTGTATCCTCTGTGGTTAACTGTTTTTACTGATCTCGTTCATTCGAATGCCATCGGCTTCAATCGTAATAATTCTTTCTTTATATAAGCCACCAATGGCTTTTTTGAAAGCCGCTTTGCTCATACCAAATAATTCAGTAATGACCTCAGGGTCAGTTCTATCATTCACCGTAGCAAAACCCTGTCTGGATTTTAAATAATCCAGAATAATATGTTTATTTTTAGTCCGGGTTTCATCACCGCCCTGCAAACTTAAGTCTATTTTTCCATCCGGTCGAATATGCTTAATAAAGCCTTTAATACTTTGCCCGAAGCTTATGCGTTTGAACACTTCATTTTTATACAGTACGCCCCAGTGGCTATGGTCAATAATGGCCTTGTAGCCCAGGTCTGTACTATTAGCAATAATAAGATCTACAGATTGCTGAGGTTTATAATGGTGTGGCGCATCATCATCCAGAAACTTGTCTATTTTAGATGATGCAATGATTCGTCCATCTACATCACTAACATACAAGTACACAAGATAAGACTTACCCTCTTCCATCGGTCTATGCTGTTCAGCAAAAGGCACCAATATATCTTTATCTAAACCCCAGTCTAAAAACGCACCTATGCTGGTATTATCAACAACACGTAAATAGCAAAATTCACCGACAGCGGCATAGGCTTCCTGAGTCGTTGCAATAACCAGGCCCTCAGAATCAAGGTATAGAAAAACCTCAAGCTCATCACCAATGGTTAAATCATCTGGCGCGAACTTGACTGGTAATAATACTTCGCCAAGATTTTCGGCATCCAGGTAGAAACCAAATTCTACTTTTTTAACCACTTCTAAATCGTAATAGTAGCCAATTTCAATCATGCAATATTCTCTGTACCCGCGGTACTATTTAGTGGAATGTTTTTTTATCGCGTTTATTATTTAATAATAATTAGTAGACAGGGTCAAACTCTTACGCTCTTTAATTCATTAGTCATTCAGAACTCACATCATTAGATTCATTTTTTTCTACTGCAATCCCGTTTGATGTTTTTTCTGCCGCTACCAACGCTTCAGCTTCTGCCTTAGCCCTATCTGCCTTCGATATATATCGATCACCCTTAGGCCGGGTATCAAGCTTCGCACGCGCACGCTTGAGACGTTTATTAAATCTGTTTTCTAACTTCTTTTTACGATTCATATTTTTTATATTAATCTAATCTGAATATAATTAAATCATCATTAATTTATTTCTTCCTCGCCAAATAAATGGTATGACGACTCCCCTTACCTTTATGCGCCCTAACGGTTTTAGCTTCAACCTTAAAACCCGTTTTTTTCAATTGCTGGGTGAATTGTGGATCATGCCAGCATGACCATACCGCTAACATGCCCTTAGGTAAAAGCGTTTGCCGTATAGCGTGTAAACTTTCGATTGAATAGAGTTTGTTATTATCAGCCTGTGTAAAGCTCTCGGGGCCATTGTCAACATCCAATAAAATGGCATCATAAACTGCTTGCTCTGATATCAAAAGCTCAGCAACATCACCCAGATGTACCCGTACCCGTTTATCATCAAGTGGTCTGCCTGCACACTCTCCCAATGGGCCTCTATTCCATTCAATAACTTCGGGTACCAGCTCAGCCACCACCACCTCAGAATCATTTGATACAGCTTTAAGAGCTGCGGCCAGCGTGAAACCCATGCCCATACCACCGACTAACACCTTAGCATTATCAATGCCGTGGACATGTGCACAACCTAACTCAGCCAGGGCCAGCTCAGAACCATGCACCCGACTAGTCATTAGCACCCCTCCGGCACCTTTCAGATGTATAGAAAATTCATTATCGCGCTGAGTCAGCCTCAGTTCACCACCGTTATTGGGAATGATGGCAGTGCCTAATAGTATTGGACGAATCATATTTTTAGCTTAAGAAGCGTGGTGACATGGGTTAAGTAGTTTAAACGGAATTGAACAGATATGGGGCACCTCTGTAAATAATTTCACTAAATTATTGATTAACAGGTGATTTTCTATTATCTAACATGGGTGTCTCAATAAGCTGGTACGAATAACACTAAGTTATCTGGTTCCCACACTGTCCGTGGTAACCCATACCTAGCGGTTGATTAGCATATACATCCCACGCAAAGCATGAGAATGGGGCAAGCGGAAGAAGCCTAACTTAGTGCCATTCTGTTCTAATAGCGTTTAAAATGAAATAGACGAAACAACACTAGAGGTCCTGTCGTGAAACAATTTACATATCTCGAAATTCAGCAACCATTGCAGCAAATAAGGTGGTCTGATAATGCGTGAGCCAATACGACTAGATAAACGCTGTGTAGAGCTGTTTGACTGTTCACGCGGCGATGCGGTGAAGTACATTCAAGGTGGCTGGGTTCTGGTAGACGGCGCAGTAGAAGAGCGCCCTCAGTTTAAAGTGCAGGACCAGTTGATAGAGCTGCATGAAGATGCCTCATTAGATCCAATTGAGCCGGTAACACTACTACTCAATGTGCCAGATGGCTTCGGCACAGATGATCCAACATCAATGCAACAGCTGATCACAACCGACAGCCATTGTGAAGAAGATTACTCCGGCGTGAATATGCTCAACAAACATTTTTATGATCTTAAGCCCGCCTCGCCACTACAAAATGGAGCGTCGGGGTTAATGGTATACAGCAAAGATTACAAGGTACTGCGTGTACTACTTGAAAATATCAAAAAAAAGGAAGAGGAATATATCGTTGAGTTTGAGGACGAGTATTCACTCGAGACATTAGAAAAGCTAAACTGGCTTGCGCATAGCAAAGACGAATCATTGCCTAAATACAAAGCCAGCAGACAAAGTGAAAAATCCATGCGCTTTGTAACAGAGTTCGTGCACTCCGATCAAATTGAATCTCTATGTAAACGTTTCAACTTAACGATTGTAGCGATGAAGCGGATTAGAATTGGCCGGGTATCAATGAAAAAATTACCACCGGGCGAGTGGCGTTATTTATCCAGGAAGACTATGTTTTAAGAATATACGCGTAGAAAAGACTGGAAACCATCAAGGTCTACACCAGAAACCTGTCACTGGAAAACCTGTCACAGATTTTTTTACAGCCCCGACAGGGTTTCTGCCCCTACTTGTTTTATAACGTTATCCTTTAGAGCCCATTACCTGTTTCCAACGACTTTTCCATCATAGTAATAGTAATTTTTATCTCTGGCTTCTGATTGTGTTGCCTCATCATACTGAGTTTCTTCAAAACTCTGAACATCGGCTTGTGTTAACGTATCGATGCGCTGATATTGAATAACATGGTAAACATTATTCTTATCCTTCAGGTAGCCACGATCATAAATTTCAAAACTTTGCGGATCGGCACCCTCAATTAAAAAGGGTTGTTTAGTTGCAATGTAATACACATGATCTTTATCTTTTGCAAAATCATGGCTATTAGAAAACAACTCAAAGCTGACTGAATCGGCACCGTTTAATATAGGCGACTCTTTTTCAAAAATATGGTTCCGGTCTTTTGCTATAAAGTCATTGAGCGGTGTAAATGAATCTTTGTCTACCTGCGGTAATGGACTGCCATAACTATATACCTGATACTGGTCATTGTTTATAGAATATGTCCAGCCGGTATAATTATCAAAACCTCCAAATTGTTCAGGGTTAGCGCCTGCTAGTATTTTACCATCATAAACAATCTGGCTTTTATTAAACCAATATATATCGCCTGCAAGTTCAACTGAGCGTAAGTTATCAACCGCAAAATCGTCTACTACCTTGCCGCGATAATAAAAATATTTCTTATCAACAGCAAAGTCAGAGGAAGAGTATTGTCTTTTATTCTCCAGAACATTAAATGAACCACTATCTGCAACATCAATTGATTTTGCATCATAATAAACCTGATCTTCGGCAATAGAATAACCCGAGTTTGCTATGCCTTTTTGAGCATTGGAAAGCATACCGAAATAACCAAACAAATAAAATCCTGAAAAAACCACCACACTACTAACAGCCGTTAAAGTCGAGCCATTGACGCCAAAGTACTTTATTCCAGTTAGCCACAACAGAAGAGACAGGCCTATTGGATAACACAATATAAGCACCATAGTGACTATATGTTGTTTGTTGTTTTCAGAACCCGGCGCATCAAACATCATTGGCGACATCATAAATACGATGGGCCAGAACATAAGAAAAAATGTGACAACGATGTTGATAAATATCTGCATTAATTTTTATCCGTTTTTAAAAAGGC
>CAZHEA010000009.1:1872-62935 GCA_964531165.1 uncultured Thiotrichaceae bacterium | reverse complement strand
TTTAACCGGCCCGGAAAATGGCAGTGATGCGGGAGCCATGCCCGACACCGGCGTTGTGTGTCGCGGATCATTTGATGGTAAAGACGATGTACTGGGCATTCGACTTAACTGGGAAAAACGTTATATCACACTCGGCCCAGTAGCGACGGTTTTAGGTCTGGCGTTTAAGCTGTACGATCCGGAAAATTTAATCGGTAGCGAAACTGATATCGGTATCACTCTGGCATTAATTAAAACGGATATCGAAGGCATTGAAATTGGTAACCGCCACTTCACCGCCAACCACATGTTTATGAATGGCCCAAACCGGGGTAAAGATGTGTTTATTCCAATGGACTGGGTTATCGGTGGTGAAAAATATGTCGGTCAGGGCTGGATGATGTTAATGAATTGTCTGTCGGAAGGTCGTGCAGTTTCACTACCCGCACTCAGCACCGGCGCCGGCAAATACATTGCCCGTTACACCGGCGCTTATGCGCGCATTCGCAAACAGTTTAAAATACCCATTGGGTATTTTGAAGGTGTAGAAGAATCGCTGGCCATCATTGCCGGTAACACCTACATCATGAATGCAACAAGAGAGTTAACTCTGCGTGGATTAGACACCGGTGAGAACCCGTCGGTGATTTCCGGCATTGTAAAATACCAGATGACCGAACGTATGCGTATCGTCGTTAATCACGCCATGGATATTCACGGCGGCCACGGTATCTGCCTCGGCCCGAAAAACTTTTTAGGGCGTGCTTACCAGGGTATCCCCATTAGTATTACGGTAGAAGGCGCCAATATTTTAACCCGCACCATGATTGTTTTTGGTCAGGGTGTATTACGTTCGCATCCGTTTTTATTAAAAGAAGTAGAAGCGGTTAACCACCCGGACCATGATGTTTCAATACAGTTGTTTGATGACGCACTATTCGGACATGTAGGTTTTGTCATCAGTAACTTTTTCCGTTCACTCTGGCTGGGTTTAACCGGCGCGCGTTTTGTTAGTGCTCCTGGCAAAGGCAAAGTCAGACGTTACTACCAGCAATTAACGCGCATGAGTTCGGCCTTTGCATTGCTCTCCGATGCCTGTGTATTAATTCTGGCGGGCTCGTTAAAACGTAAAGAAAAAATTTCTGGAAGACTGGCAGATGCTCTGTCGAATATGTATCTCATTACCGCCGTGTTAAAACACTACGAAGATCAGGGCTACAAACAAAATGATTTACCTCTGCTTGAATGGGCCTGTGAAGATTCATTATATAATGTGCAGGAAGCCATGAAAGCGGTTATGCGAAACTTCCCGATACCGTTTATTGGAAAAATTTTAAATATGGTAATCTTTCCGTTAACGAAACCTTATGGGGGAGCAAACGATAAGCTCGGTCATAAAATTTCACGATTACTGCTTGAGCCCTCTTCCACACGCGACCGCTTAACCAGTGGTATATTCTTAACTGAAGAACCCGATGATGCCATGGGCCGTTTAGAGTATGCTTTAAAAATGGTACTGGATGCGGAAGATGCGGAACGCAAACTTCGTGATGCTATACGCATTGGCTTAATCAAATCACAAAATTATACCGATGCGGTCGCCGACGGTATCGCACAAAACATTATTGATCAGTCAGAAGCGGATAAAATTTTAACCGCACATGAAGCCACACTAAACGCCACCAGCGTAGATGAATTCAGTAAAGGATGGAAACCTCAATGAGTCAGAAAACCAACACCCCACGCGATGTTTTTATAGTTGACGGTAAACGCACACCGTTTTTAAAAGCCAAAGGTCAACCCGGCCCGTTTTTAGCATCCGATCTTGCCGTTGCTGCGGCGCGACCACTGCTATTACAAAACAGTTTTGATCCGGCTGATTTAGACGAGGTCATTGTCGGTTGCGTTATGCCAACCGCCGACGAAGCCAATATCGCGCGTATTATTGCATTGCGCCTGGGTATTCCACAAAACGTACCGGCGTGGACTGTGCAGCGCAATTGCGCATCTGGTATGCAAGCATTAGATTGTGCGTATCAAAATATTCAACATGGTAAAGCCGATTTGATTTTAGCCGGTGGCACCGAAGCCATGAGTCGCGCACCGATATTGCATAATGATTCAATGGTCAGATGGCTCGGGCAGTTTATGGGCGCTCGATCGTTAGGCCAGAAACTAACATCCTTTAGTAAATTACGCCCCACCCATCTGAAGCCCATTATTGCTTTAGTGCGAGGCCTGAGTGATCCGATAGTCGGTTTATCCATGGGACAAACCACTGAAGAAATTGCCTATCGCTTTAATATCAGCCGCGAACAAATGGATGAGTTTTCGGTGGCCAGTCATCAGCGTTTAGCGGCGGCCACCGACAATGGAAACCTCGCAGAGATTGAAGCGGTTTACGATAATGCCGGAGGGTTTTTTGATTTTGATGATGGCATACGTCGTGATTCATCAATGCCTAATCTTGCAAAGCTAAAGCCTTACTTCGATCGTAAATACGGCAAAGTCACCCCGGGCAATAGCGCACAGATTACCGATGGAGCCGCAATGTTATTACTGGCATCAGCAGATGCGGTTAAAAAACATAAATTAAACGTACTGGCAAAAATCACTGATTCACAATGGGCGGGCTTAGATCCGAGCCAGATGGGCCTCGGACCGGCACATGCCATGGCGCCGATCATGCAACGCAATCAACTTAATATTTCTGACATAGACAACTGGGAAATTAATGAGGCATTTGCCGGACAGGTACTGGGATGTCTTGAAGCCTGGAAAGACGCGGACTACTGTAAAAATGATCTGGGTCTTGACGATGCGCTGGGGGCAATTCCTAAGGATAAATTAAACATCGATGGCGGTGGCGTGAGTTTAGGCCACCCGGTCGGTGCCAGCGGTGCGCGTATTGTTTTACATCTGGCGAATACATTAAAACGCAATAAAGCTAAGCGCGGCATTGCCAGTTTGTGTATTGGTGGTGGTCAGGGTGGAGCAATGATGATAGAGGCTCCCTAATATCGTTAAAAGTAACATCAAAAGCTCACAGGAACAGATATCGTCATCCGCGAATGCTTTTATCGGCGATCCAGCGATTTAAGTATATCGACACTGGATTATCGATAAACACATACGCCAATGACAACATATTTATTGGCCATAACACAGCAACTAAAGCATAAAAATCAACAGGAAAAAAGAATGTCATATAAAAACTGGAAAATCGAAACTGACGATGAAGACATTTGCTGGCTACATCTGGATGTAGCTAAATCTAGCACTAATATTTTACGCTCTGATGTCATCGACGAACTGGATGACATAATCAACGATCTCGCACAATCTTTACCCACGGGTATTATTTTTGTCAGTGATAAAAGTAATGGTTTTATCGCCGGTGCCGACATCAATGAATTCACAACCATCACTACACAGGAGCAGGCAAAAGACATGCTGGTGCGCGGCCACACCATTATGAACAAGATTGAGAGTTTGCCCTGCACCACCGTTGCCATGATTGATGGTTTTTGTCTAGGTGGCGGCATGGAATTAGCGCTGGCCTGTACATACAGAGTCATGTGCGATAATAAAACCACCCGTGTCGGTTTACCCGAAGTTAAACTCGGCATTCACCCCGGTTATGGCGGCAGCGTTCGTAGCATTCAGAAAGCCGGCCCGATGGCGGCTATGAATGCCATGCTCAGCGGTCGTTTATTACAGGGGCGAGCGGCAAAACGCATGGGGCTGGTGGACGATCTTGTACCAAAGCGTCAGCTCAAACGCGCTGCCAGACACTTCGTTATAAATCGTCCAGCAATAAAAGAATTATCGCTAAAAGATAAAATAATGAACCACCGTTTAGTGCGTCCGATAATTGCTAATCAGATGCGCAAACAGGTAGCCAAAAAAGCCAGTAAGCAACACTACCCTGCACCGTATAAATTAATTGATCTGTGGCAAAAGCACATGGACAATCCGCAGCGTATGCTGGAAAAAGAAATTGAATCGGTTGCCAGTTTAGTCACTGATGACACCGCAAAGAATCTGGTGCGGGTATTCTTTTTGCAGGAAGAGCTAAAAACTCAGGGCAATAAAAAAGATTTTAAACCCTCACATATCCATGTTATTGGTGGTGGCGTAATGGGCGGCGACATTGCAGCCTGGTGTGCACTACGTGGCTTTAGAGTTACGGTACAGGACCAGAAGCCTGAAGCCTTAGCCGGCACCATGAAACGCTCAATGACCATGTTTAAAAAGAAATTCAAAAAAGATAAACGTTCGATTCGTGAATCCATGGATCGTTTAATTCCCGACACCTCCGGCATGGGCGTTGAACACGCAGATTTAATCATCGAAGCCATTTTTGAAGATAAAGACGTTAAGCAAAATTTATATAAAGAGATAGAACCGCGCATGAAAAAAGGTGCGATTCTGGCAACCAACACCTCAAGTATTCCACTGGAGGAACTTGCCACCTGTTTAAAGAAACCTGAGCGACTGGTTGGCATTCATTTCTTTAACCCGGTAGCACTGATGCCACTGGTGGAAATTGTACGCGGCGAAAACACCAGTGATGCCACCATCAAAAAATCGCTGGCTTTTGGCCGCCAGATTGACAAGTTACCGCTACCGGTTAAAAGCTCACCCGGCTTTTTAGTCAACCGCATATTAATGCCATACCTGATGGAAGCCGTAGAAATGGTTAGCGAAGGCATTGCGCCGGAAATGATCGACAAAGCCGCATTAAAGTTCGGCATGCCCATGGGGCCAATTGAATTAGCTGATACCGTCGGCCTGGATGTATGTAAATCTGTTGCAACTATTTTATCCGGCGGTGACACATTAGAACTCCCCACTAAAATGGCCAATATGGTGGACAATGGTAAGCTCGGTAAAAAAACCGGCGAAGGCTTTTATAAGTGGAGCAAAGGCCGGCCAGTAAAAGACAAAAAAGCCAGCTACGGAAATCTTCAGGAATTGCAGGACAGAATGGTAATGCGATTTTTAAATGAAGCTGCCGCCTGCAAACGTGAAGGCGTAGTCGAAGGAGATAAACTAATTGATGCCGGTATTATTTTCGGCACCGGATTTGCGCCTTTCCGTGGCGGCCCGCTACACTATATTCAGCAACATGGTGTTAAAGAATTAAATCAACGTTTAAATGAACTTAAGGACCGCTATGGTGAACGCTTTGATGCGGATAAAGCATGGGATAGTTTGTAGTATTTAACCACGAGTGCAGCAGGGTTAACTTATAACTGTAAGTTGAATCACATCGCTATGTCGGGGTTATGCTTATTATTAATTTTATTAGACCATAATAAATGCAAGACTTCGTCATTTCTGGATTAGCCGCTCCATGCATACCGTGCCTGTCGGCTGTTCAAAGTCACTGGATTCCTGCCTCCGCAGGAATCACGATATTCTTAAGTTAACGGACACCATCAACTATTTACAATTATTCTATATATAAATATGCAGCTATGTTATTGCGTTTATTTGCAACGTTTCGCGTGCATTAGCATTAGTTTTTTATACTGTCTGTAGTTGTATATAGTGACTATATTCATCAGCAATATTCAAAAGTGAAAAATTCCACCCGCAGACAATAAAACTGACAACAGTCAATTTTTTCAACCACAATACTATATAAACTGTTAACCTAAGTATTCTCACTAATTTTCATACTAAGGCCTGTATTAATGAACAAATTTCTCAGTTTAATCATTGTGTTACTTTTAAGTGTTATCGCAGGTGGCACTTATAAATTCATTATAAAAGGTAACATCGCTACGGGCCCAACAACGGATGGCAGAATATCCATCTTACTAAGCGCAGGCGAACGTGATCTGGTACTGGCTGAAATGCGCGCCTTTTTACGCAGCGTCCAGCAGATTAGTTATGCTATTTCTGAAGATAATATGATATTGGCATCTGAAGCGGCACGTAAAGTTGGCAAAGCCGCACAGGGAGAGGTTCCCGCATCTCTGGTAACTAAGCTCCCCTTACAGTTTAAAAAACTCGGCTTTGATACCCATAGCAAATTTGATCAGTTAGCGATGGATACGAATGATCTTGGTGATGGCAATCATAGCCTGTCTCAACTGGCTAGCCTGATGCAGAACTGTGTTGCCTGTCATGAGATGTATCGTATTGACGTTGAACCATAATCGTAACATTTGCCATAGATACCTTAATTGTCAGAAAAAGCGACAGAACCCTAATTATCCGTCGACATAAATTACACTCTGTCTGTCAATTTCACACGAAATCACAAGATCGTTTGTTTATATACTGCTAAACAGCTGTAATTATATGAATTTTCTCTATATGGTACAATTAATGCATTAATACAGTAAGTCCTGTAGTGAGGTTTGTGGACGAACGACTATTAGCATGTAATAACAGGACAATAAAATGTTAAAAATTAAATCCCTCCTTGCGAGCTTCGCTCTTTTCACTTCTATTTCAGTAAGTGCAGCACCTGTCGACATTGATACCATGTTTGTAGACACCGCCAGTGCTTCACTCACCGTTGGTTTTCTGGGCCCATTTACCGGCACAACCGGCCTGACACCTCCAGCTGAAATCATGATGGGTAATTTTCAAAGCTCAATTCTAAGCATTAACGCTGATGATTTCACATTAAATATCTATTCAACTGATACATATGGTGCATCTGCACCTTCCGGTTACGTTGATGGCTCAATAATTGATGTGGATTTTTCAAGTTTAAGAGGTAATCTTACCTACAGCAGCAATGTATACGATTTTGAACTCTGGCCATTAACAAATTCACTGGATTACGGTGTATTCAACCCGGGCAATAATACCTTTGATATTGGCTGGTCTGAAAACTTACAGGTTGACCTTACGCCTTTCTTTTCAACAAATGCATTACTGGAAGTAGATCTTCAAGGTTATTTAACGACTGTACCGCTTCCAGCTGCCGTGTGGTTATTCGCTTCAGGTATGTTAGCGCTGTTTGGCTTTACTCATAGCAAACGTAGAAAACACACAGTATAAGCTGTTATAGATTAGAAAAAGGCTCTCGAAATGAGGGCCTTTTTTTATGCCTGTAGAAAAGTTATCAAACTAATATAAACCATGATTGATTGAATCGATCACACAAGACACACATCGATTATATACATTGGCGTAGGACCGGACGCAGTAGTAATGACGACAACATTTAAGCTAACGGAACGGTAAGACCATGAGGTCAAGTGTATAAACCTAAGTCAGCTTGTTACGCATAAAGGCATAATACATAACCGGTATAACCACCAGCGTTAACAGGGTAGATACCAGTATTCCGAAAATTAGGGAAATCGCCAGGCCACTAAAGATTGGGTCACTTAAAATAAAGAACGCACCCAGCATCGCCGCCATACCCGTTAATACAATCGGCTTTGCCCTGACCGCACCGGCACGAATCACCGCCTCCTCAAAGTCAATACCTTCACCCACCTGCTGATTGATAAAGTCCACCAGCAATATCGAATTTCGTACAATAATTCCCGCCAGTGCAATCATACCGATCATAGACGTTGCGGTATATTGCGCAGAAAATATAGCGTGACCCGGCATCACCCCGATAATGGTTAATGGAATAGGAGCCATAATGATTAACGGCACCATATACGATCGAAACTGAGCCACCACCAGAAAATATATCAGAATAAGGCCAACTGAATAAGCGATCCCCATATCACGGAATGTTTCATAGGTAATTTGCCATTCACCGTCCCATTTCATGCTGTATTTATACGGATTATCCGGTTGATTAATCAGGAACTGCTCAATCGGCTCAGGCGACTCATTAAGTGAAGATAAAATTTCAAACATACCATATAACGGACTATCCAGTTCGCCCGCCATATCGCCGGTAACCATTACCAGTGGTAATAAATCTTTATGATAAATAGCATGCTCACGTACCGACTTTTCAATTTCCACTACATCGGATAAAGGCACCAGCCCGCCATTAATACTACGCACCCTGAGCGATAGAATACTTTGTATATAAGCTTTATCAGCAACCGTAAACTGTAAACGTAATGGCAACGGGTACTTCATATTGCCGGCATGTAAATAACTGACATCTTCTCCATTCAATGCCGTAGTAATCACATTCACAATCTGTTTTTGATCAACACCCCGTAATGCGGCTTTTTGTTGATCAATTTTTATAATTAATTTATCCGCTTGTGACTCAATAGAATCATCAACGTCTACCACATCTTTTGTGGCTTCAAAAACCTCGCGTAATTTTTTTGCAACTTGCATCTGACCGGCATAGTTAATTCCATATATTTCCGCCACCAGTGGTGACTGCACCGGTGGCCCCGGTGGTACTTCGACTATCTTCACATTAGCATTAAACTGCTTACCAATTTTCTGTAACGGCACACGCAATGACGATGCAATCTCATGACTCTTTCTATCACGTGCTGATTTATCTAACAGGTTTACCTGTATATCGCCTTCATTAGCCTGCTGGCGTAAATAGTACTGACGCACTAAACCATTAAAATTAATCGGCGCTGCTGTACCCGCATAAATTTGATAGTCGGTTACTTCAGCCACTGTCGCGATATGCTTTCCTAGCTCGGTTAACACCCGGGTTGTCTGTTCGACGGTGGTACCTTCCGGCATATCTACAATCACCTGAAATTCGGACTTGTTATCGAAAGGCAGCATTTTCAAAACTACTAATTTCATACCGGCTAATGAAACCGATAATAAAAGTAAAACCATAATCGCCAATAATAATTTTCGACGGTTGCTCTGCCCCGCATCGCCTCTTAAAAATGGTGTTAGATATCGTTTAAAGAATCGATATAGACCACTGTCATTCTGATCCGCTGTATTATGCGATTCAGTATGTGACTGCTTTAAAATTTTATAAGCTAGCCACGGAGTCACCACAAATGCCACCAGCAATGAAATTAACATTCCAATACTGGCATTTATAGGAATGGGGCTCATATAAGGCCCCATTAAACCGCTAACAAAAGCCATCGGTAGTAACGCGGCGATAACCGTAAAGGTAGCGAGTATAGTCGGCCCGCCGACCTCATCTACTGCCAGAGGAATCGACTCCTTAAAATCTTTTCCACCCAGCTGCATATGCCGGTGAATATTTTCAACCACCACGATGGCGTCATCGACTAAAATTCCAATCGAGAAAATCAGTGCAAATAACGACACCCGGTTTAAAGTAAAGCCCCAGGCCCAGGATGCAAATAAGGTAATGGCCAATGTAATCACCACTGCCAAACCAACAATAATCGCTTCACGCCAACCCAGTGCAAGCAGCACTAATAACACGACAAATGCCGTGGCAAAAATAAGTTTGCCAATTAACTGCTGTGATTTTGCATTGGCGGTTTTTCCGTAATCACGGGTCACCGTCACCTGCACATCATCGGGAATGAAAATACCTTTTAACTGTTCAACGCGTTCAATAATCTGTTGTGCAATATCCACCGCATTGGTACCCGCCTGTTTGGCAATGGCCAGTGTCACCGATGGAGACAGGCTCTGCTGTTTTTCAGATTGACTGGCTGCACCGATTCCAAATGCACTGTATTGCTGTGGATGATCCGGACCGCGCTTAATGGTTGAGACATCACGCAGGTAAATGGGCTTATTATTTTTAACCCCGACAACTAAATCACGTACCGCATCAGTCGAACTTAAAAACTGCCCACTCTGTACTTCGATCTGTTGATTATCACGCACCATAAAACCTGATTTACGTGAGTTATTACTCAGCTGCAATGCATTTCGCAAGTCATCAACCGATAAGTTATACGCCGCCAACGCAGAAGCATTTAACCGTATGTGCACTACATCATTGGCCGCGCCAATGGTATAGATATCCCGCGTACCCGGTACCCGTTTTAACTCTGCCTCAATAGCATGTGCAACCTGGGTTAATTCATAGCGCCCATAATCCTGATTTTTTGACCACAGCGTTAAACTCACAATCGGCACATCATCAATGCCCTTGGGTTTTATAATCGGTTGCGCCACGCCTAAAGCCGCCGGTAACCAGCCCTGATTGGAGTACACTGCATTGTATAAACGCACAATCGCCTGAGTGCGGTCCTCACCCACTTTAAACTGTACCGTTAGAACTGACATACCGGGGCGGGAAACTGAATAGATATGTTTAATACCTTCTATTTCAGATAATATCTGCTCTGCCGGTAAGCTAACCAGTTGCTCAACATCACTGGCGGATGCACCGGGAAAAGCAATGAACACATTGGCAAATGTCACATTAATTTGTGGCTCTTCTTCGCGCGGCGTAATCATAACGGCGAACACGCCGAGCAAAAATCCAAGCATTGCCAATAATGGAGTAATTTCTGTATCGAGAAAATATTTTGCAGTTTTACCTGAAATACCTAAAGCCGGTTTCATAATTTAACGTCTCTTTATTATTTTTTCGATTAAGGTTTTAATTCAGTAATGTCGCGCTTACTTTAAAAAAGCGGTCATGGCTGTGAGTTTCTGTAATAAAGCGTCTATTGCTCTTTTAAATAGCTCGCCGCTTTAACCGGATCGATCGCGACCTGCTCATTTTCCTGTAAGCCCGCCAGTACTTCTATCATGTTGTTATCCAGTTTATGCCCTACTCTAATTTGTCGCATACTGAGTTTTTGCTGATTATTCATAACATAAAGTGCGGTCACTTCACTACGGTGGGTTACTGCTGACAAAGGCACCTGAAGTTTTTGAGTACTGCCGGTTGCAAATGCGACTTTCACTGCCATTCCCGGATACAAACCGTGATCTCCCGCGGGTAAATTAACCCGCACTAAAAAGGTATGGCTTTGTGCATCCGCATAGGGGCTAATAATCATAGAGCTGGTTGCTATACTTTTATTATCATCGGTCAAAAAAAGTACCCGTGCACGCTTATATTTACGTACTGAATGAATAATATCCTGAGGTAAGTTCACAACAACGCGCAGAGTTTCTAAAGACAGACCGGTAAACAGAGGCACCCCCACTCGGGCGGTTTCACCGACTTCAATATGCCGTTTAACCACAATACCACTATAGGGTGCTCGCACAATTGTGCGTTCAAGATTTTCTCTAGCCTGATCGAGCCGTGCACGGCTCGACTTAAACTGGGACTCGGCTTTATCGACAACTGATTTAGCGATCAGCTTATTAATAAATAGCTCCTGTACCCGGTTCAGTTCAGATTCGGCCTGAGTAAAACTCGCCTTCGCAACATTCAATTTAGCCTGTTGATCCTTATCCCGCATGCGTAATAAAACCGCGCCTTTTTTAACGTAGTCATTTACATCAAAGTAAATTTCACTGACCCGTCCGGAAGTTTGTGCTGACATGGTTGCTTTATGCACGGCTTCAACCAGTGCATCAAGTACGCGTTCACGCTTTACATCCTGATATTGTGCTGAAACAACTTGAATATCCGTTGCCCCGGCCAATACAGATGATGACGCACCAAAACTGCTGAGGGCAATCAATAAACTGATAAATAGTGAGGGCTTACGTTGCAAATAAATAGCAATAGACATGACATCATCTCTTGGTTAAACACAAATGTCTTATATCATAGCAGATTATAAATGCAATATCAGTGATAGCTTATTAAGCTTTTGTTATGGAATAGTGGAATTTAAATTACTGCCAGCTGTAGTTAACCGGCACAACATGAAAGCTGACTGACATCTTTATTGAATGTTTGTGCACACAATTTCAAACCTTCAACCATCGTTAAGTACGGGAATAACTGCCCAGCCAGTTCATCAATCGTGGTGCCGTTAGTTATCGCCAGAGCGGCTGTCTGAATTATTTCACCACCTTCGTTCGCCACTAAATGACAACCCAAGATACGCCCTGAATTTTTTTCACAAATTAGTTTTATAAAACCCCGGGTATCCATATTCGCAATTGCACGCGGAACATTATCCAGTGTTAACAAACTCGACTGCGTTTCAATGCCCTGTATCTCTGCCTCGTGCTGCGTTAAGCCGACACTGGCTACCTGCGGTGTTGTAAATACAACCTCAGGAACAACCGATAAATTAATTGCCACATCATCACCGGTCATATTCATCGCGGCACGGGTACCCGCTGCGGCGGCTACATATACAAATTGCGGTTGTGATGTACAGTCACCTGCCGCATAAATATGTTCAACTGACGTTTGCATGTGGTCGTTGATGATGATTGAACCCGCCTCATCAACACCCACATCAACTAGATCAAGACTGTCCGCATTTGACTGCCGCCCGGTTGCCACCAACAACTTGTCGCAAACCGTCTCGACATTATCTACCGTTACAATAAACTGTTTCCCATCATGGCGAATCTGCTCAGGCACGGTATTCAACTGAACATTAATACCCTCTTCCTGCAAAATAAGACTTAAGGCTTCTCCAATATCTTTGTCCTGTTTTGATAATAAAGTGCTGCGGGCCATAATCGTCACCGTTGCACCGAGATGTCTAAATGCCTGCGCCAGTTCCAGTGCTATAACCGAACCACCCAGTACCAGCAGATGCTGCGGAATTTCCTCAGCAACCAGCGCTTGCGTTGAAGTCCAGTAAGGCGTATCAAGCAAACCCGTTATAGCGGGTATTTTTGGCCGCGCCCCTACCGCGATTAAAAACCGATCAGCCTTTAGTTCGATGGTTTCAGAGCGGTCTTTTTCAATCAGTAAAGTATTGGCATTTTTAAATCTTGCCTTACCTCTAATTAATTCAATAGCCGAATGACTTTCTAGAATACTTTCATATTTTGCGTAACGTAATTTTTCAACCCAGCTTTGTTGCTGAGCTACCATCAATTTACGATTAATTTGTGGCGCAGTTAACGCCACGCCATCAAAATGATGATGACTCTGTAGATGAGCAATGTGAGCGGCACGAATCATAATTTTTGAAGGCACGCAGCCAATATTAACGCAGGTACCACCAATTATGTCTGCGGCTTCAATGATGCTCACTCTGGCTGCGTTTTCTACGGCTTTTATGGCCGCGGCGAAAGCCCCGGAACCAGTACCGATTATGGCAATATGCAAAGCGGATGGTGATGTATTCTCGTTAACATTTTCTGAATTAGATGCGCAACAATCTAAGATAATATTTTCCATCTATTTATTCCGGTTATTGTTTATGGTTACGATTTTTGACTCTCAGCCATTTGTTCTGCTGTATCACATGATGAACACACTTTGCTCGGCGGTGACACAACGTCGTAGATAGAAACCACCAGCATCACCGCAATGCCGCTATATAACAGGTAGGTGCTCCAGTCATAAGCCCATAACGGACCCATCGTCAGTAGCACCATAATCGGCCCGGCAATACCCGCTAACAGACGATGAATTTTACGATGTGAATAAAACGATAATACATTTGCAGCCAGGCCTATCCACGCAAACACCGGTAATAACGTATTGATAAATACGCCTTCATAATGTGCCAGAAAACCCAGCCCCAATGATGCCCCTAATGCACCCAGTGCCGGAAAGCAGGATGCGCAACCCATGGTTGCCACCAGCACACCGATAGCACCGGTTTTATCAAATAATCGTGTCAGCCATTGCATGGTTATTTCTCTGTTCATTAATTTGCGATTAATCCTAAACCCCGTAGACGGGTACAGAGTCAAGCATTGGGATGCAGGCATTAAAAAACAGATATGGGTATTGAATAATTGATAAATATGTCACCTGGATGACAGCGATAAATTAATTTAGTGATATATTAATCAATACGGTTAACAGGTAACAAACCTGTGCACATTCTATTTATGTCAGGAGAACTAAATGGCAAAGAGTATCGTTGGTACACAAACTGAAAAAAACCTGCTTAAGGCCTTCGCGGGTGAATCACAGGCACGTAATCGTTATACATTTTTTGCCAGTAAAGCTAAAAAAGAAGGTCTGGTACAAATTTCAGACATTTTTATGGAAACGGCCAGTCAGGAAAAAGAACACGGCGAACGCTTCTTTAAATTTCTTGAGGGTGGTGATGTTGAAATAACCGAAAGCTACCCTGCCGGTATAATCGGCACAACGTTAGAAAATTTAAAAGCAGCTGCCGCCGGTGAAGCGTTTGAATGGTCCGACTTATATCCTGAATTTGCCAAAGTCGCCAGAGAAGAAGGTTTTTCACAGATTGCGGCGGCATTCGAAGCGATATCAGTTGCCGAGAAACAACATGAAAAACGTTTTAGAGATTTAGCGACCAATCTGGAAGACGGTAAAGTCTTTAAAAGAAATGGCAAAGTTGTCTGGCGCTGCCGTAATTGCGGCTATCTGCACGAAGCTGAGCAGGCACCTGATGTATGCCCGGCCTGTTTACACCCCCAGGCGTATTTTGAACTGCTTGGTGAAAACTGGTAACGCTGAAATGCAATAGCGACCTGAGATCCCATGGTTATCTAAGGTCCCGGTGATGACTTAAGATCCGCAGACTATTTAAGGTCCCAGTAGCGTTGCATTTCAAAATACAGAAAAGAGGCGGTCCAGGTGATGAGCACCAGACCGGTTAATGATTCAATACCAGTTAAATAGCGAATATCACCGTGAGGAGTAATATCACCAAACCCGAGGGTGGTGAATGTCGTAAATGAGAAATAGGCGCTATCCATTAAGCTGCCATTAAAATTACCCCGTAAGTCACCCCAGCCCTCTGCAGTGTGCATAAAATAATATGCCAGAGCAAACACCCATATTTCAATCGCATGAGCAATCAATGCACAGAATACGCCGGTGACAATTCTAAACCGATGTTTAATTGTCATTTTGGGAACAAAAATAGTTATACGAAATAGAAACTCGTAATGAATCATTACCGCAATTGAAACAACCAGAATGTTTATAAAAAAGGTGGCGAACATATTTATCTCTATCTGTAGGTTATTTACATTATAGACACAGATGCACTACAGGTACATTCACAACATAAGGATAGTTCGAATATGTCGTCCGTGTGCCGGTACTTTATACCCGATGCACTGTCACCTGCTGAGTTTCATTATGCAGCACGTCACAGGCTTGCTCGACATTCCGTTGAGTAGCATAAACCAGCAACAGTATCTGGTTATCTTTAATAGCCTGCACATATTCACTGATATACCCTGCGGTAACGCCAATATTAAACAGCGCTATTTCCAGCTGATTTCCCTGTGAATGTATTTGTGCATTAATCTGTGAATTTTTCTGCCATTGTGAAGCGCTATTCGAAGAATGTTTTTTACACTGCCTGAACAACTGGCTCAGTCTTTGACCACTAAACATTAATGTACCAATACCGGCTATTTCGATTAATGTTGATTCATTAAACAAACTATCTACATTATCGCAACACTTTTGCCTGGCGATAATACTGATATCCTGTAATGCACACCCCGCCGCCTGCAATAAATTAATTGCCTGTCTACTTGCATTCGCATTTGAGTAAATCGAAATACAGCTAATTTTCTGTTTCATTGCTTTATTTCATGTTTGTATAACTGTATTGACTATGGGCTAAGAAGATCAGCTAATCTGTCACCTGAGTGACAGATTATCATTTAAAAACAGGCCTGATCTATAGTAGATTGTTACATTGTTAATTACTGCTGGATTTTTGCAGTGGCTCTATTTTAAGCTGCTGGTGACTCTCATTGGCATAATCATGTAGCGCTTCAAGCTGCGTAACTTCAGTCTTAAAATTTTTCTTGTGTATTATTCCCTGTTTGCGCCAGTGCTGAAGATGACGGTTTACTACCTGGCGCACCGAACCTACCATCCGCGCCAGTGACTCATCATGTAAGTCATTGATTAAATCCAGTGTGTAAATATGTTGCTTAGATTTAGGGTGGTGCGGTACAACATGGCGAAGTATTAAGCGTGCCAGTCGAGTCATCGTATCGTATAGCGCAAGATCGGTGCTCAGGTCTTCCAACTTGCGCATCTGTTCACCCAGATACGGCAAGAAGTTACGATTAAATTCCGGATGCCGGTCGATCCAGTCACGGGCATCTTTAATAGGCACAGAAATCAGAGAAATATCATCCACAGCCAGCGGCTGTACTTCATGCGGCTGATTATTTAACAACGTCACCACATCCATGCCATCACCGGGGCCGAGCAATGCCAGGGTAATGCTTTTACCGGTATCCGGATTTACCCGGGTGACCTCTAAGCGCCCTTCAATAATAATATAAAACCGCTGTTTAAAAACATCAGCATCAAGCTGCGCACCGCGCCGCCAGGTATCGCGTCTGAACATTGATAACATATCATCCAGCACAGATTCATCCAGCCCCTTAAACAACTGTGTTGTTAACAGTACTTTTTTACAATAGTCGTAATAAAGTGGATCTCTATTCACGTTGATTTATCTCCAGATAAAAAGCTGTGTTTTAATAATAGGTCTGTTTTAGATAAGTAATCTTAAGGAAACATTAATTCAAGTGAGCTTAAACTAAATACTTAACAGTATTTAATTTATATCAACTAAACCGGTCTGTTGTACTAACTCATCACTTTAAATCTCTAAAAGATTAAGCACTTGAATGTCACACAGGTGACATCCATATATAGGGCTATAGAGTACATTAACAACAAGAATAAACATCATTTATGTTGTTTTAATAGCGGAGCGTTTATGGACTTTAAAGACTACTATGACATCATCGGGGTAAAAAAACAGGCCGACCAGGCTGAGGTTAAGCGTGCCTATAAAAAACTGGCGCGCAAGTATCACCCGGATGTAAGCAAAGAAGCCGATGCAGAAGTGCGCTTTAAGGAACTTGGTGAAGCCTACGAGGTATTAAAAGATCCGGAAAAACGTGCGGCCTATGACCAGCTCGGCCAGAACTGGCAAGGTGGACAGGACTTTAATCCACCACCTGACTGGGATGCTGGTTTTGAATTTAATGGTGGCGGTTTTACCGGCGGTAATGATGCGGATTACAGTGATTTTTTTGAATCACTGTTTGGACACGGCTTTCAGTCCGGCGCACAGGGGCCAGCTGGTCGGCATACTGGCGGACATCAAATGCGCGGTGAAGATCACCACGCTAAAGTGTTAATTAACCTGGAAGATGCCTATCAGGGTGCAACTCGTAGTATCGTACTACAGTCTCCGGAAATGGATAACACGGGGCATGTGATTAATAAACAGCGCACCCTGAATGTTAAAATCCCCAAAGGTGTTAAACAGGGACAGCGGATTCGATTAAGCGGCCAGGGATCGCAAGGGATGGGTGCGGCACCGGCGGGTGACCTGTATCTGGAAATACAATTTAACGCTCATAGCATCTACCGGGTAGAAGGTCATGATGTATATCGTGATGTACCGGTAGCACCGTGGGAAGCCGCATTAGGTGCCAGTATAAAGGTGCCGACACCGAATGGTGCGGTGGATTTAAAAATTGCCGCCAACACGCCTAACGGCCGAAAAATGCGCTTAAAAGCCAGGGGTATTCCCGCACAAAATGCGGCGGCGACCGCGGGTGATCTGTATGTCATTATTCAGGTGACACTGCCCCCTGCCGACAATGATAAAGCTCGCGAATTTTACCAGAAAATGCAACAGGAGCTGGCGTTTAATCCGCGCAGCAAACTCGGAGTATAAACACGATGAATCAGAAAATAATAAAGGGTATTTTACTTGATGAGCAAACCGAGTTGAGTCTGAATGATTTAAGTCGTGCCTGTTGCTGTTCTGCGCAATGGGTTATCGAACTGGTTGAAGAAGGCGCACTTGACCCCATATCTCATAAAACCCATGGCAAGCAAGTCACACCATGGCGATTTTCAGCGAACAGTTTGCAACGCGCACAAACTGCCATGCGTTTGCAACGCGATTTAAATATAAACCTGGCGGGAATTGCACTGGCACTTGAACTGATGGAACAAATCGAAAGTCTGGAATCAAAACTGCGCCGCTTTAAAATAGAAACATATTAGCCAATACTTTTCGGAGAATAAAACGTGAGTGAAGCTCAACACATTGTCTGCCCCCACTGTAATGCTATTAACCGTATCCCCATGGCACGACTGGTGGATAAGCCAAACTGTGGAAAATGTCATCAGCCACTTTTTAATGCACAGGTTACAGAATTAAATAGCGCCAGCTTTAATAAACATATCACTAAAAACGACATACCCGTCGTCGTCGATTTCTGGGCTCCCTGGTGCGGCCCCTGTAAAATGATGGCACCGGCGTTTCAACAGGCCAGTGCTGATCTGGAACCAAACTACAGACTAACGAAACTCAATACCGAAAATGAACAGTCGATAGCGGCACAGTTTAATATTCGCAGCATTCCAACCATAGCAATATTTAAACACGGTAAAGAAATTGTACGCCAGGCGGGTGCAATGAGTGCAGCAGATATTGTACATTGGGTTCGACAGGTTTGAGTCTCCCGGTTAACTAAAAAAACATGTCATGATTACAAAGCACACTAGTATCTGAAACTATTATAAAAACATTTATATTATTAATCATTATTGGTATAAAACATATATTCTCGTCATTCTGGCATGCTTCTGGCGGGGATGACGATGGTTTTTAATTTTTATCTGTTTTTTTTAAAACACAACGCTAAAGCCTTGCACTAAAGTGCATAGCCTTAGCTATCGCACTGGAATATGGAATACTAAAATTTAAATAGTTTAAACCATATAAAACCTGTCATCTCCGAATGCCTGTATCGGAGATCCAGTGACTTTGAGTGAACAGAAATATCTGGATTCCGGCTCAAAAGCATATCGGCACGACAATGCTTTTTAAATTAACAGAGCAATAATAAATACGTTTAATAAAGACAACCACATCACTGGAAAGCAGATGCCGCAAACCACCGACAATTATAATCAGCAGGATATCAACCAAACTCTGAAAAAATTTAAGGTTGATACTGACACTGGCATCACTCAAACCGAAGCCAGAGAACGTCTGAAAAAATACGGTTACAACGAAATTAATGAGCAGGAAGAATCAATCTGGCACCGGATTTTCCGCCGCTTTTGGGGGCCGATTCCGTGGATGATTGAAATCGCTGCTGTGCTTTCCGCCAGTGTACAGAAGTGGCATGACTTTATTATTATTCTAGTGATGTTGCTGGTGAATGCCGGACTGGATTTTATGCAGGAGCATCGCGCACTCAATGCATTGAAATCGCTTAAAGCTAAAATGAATCAGCAAATCACTGTATTACGTGAGGCTGTCTTCAGCCGAATTTCAATCCGCGAACTGGTGCCCGGTGATATTATTAATCTACGTATCGGTGATATCATTCCCGCTGACGTACAATTACTTACCGGCGACTATTTACTGATTGACCAGTCTGCACTTACCGGCGAATCGCTACCGGTAAGTCGTAAAACCAACGAAGTTGCCTATGCCAATAGCATCATCAAACAGGGGGAAATGCTAGCGGTGGTCGTTAACACCGGCGCCAACACTCACTTTTCAAAAGTCGTGTCTCTAGTTGCCAAAGCGACCCTTGAAGAACGCAGCCATTTTCAGAAAATGGTCATTCAAATTGGTAATTTTCTAATTATTCTCACCGTATCACTGGTGCTGCTGATTATTATGGTTTCTCTGTTCCGTCATGAAAGTTTCATTGAAATTGCACGCTTTTCACTGGTGCTGACTATCGCTGCCATTCCAGTAGCCCTGCCCGCAGTGCTGTCCGTTACCATGGCGGTGGGGGCGATGAATCTGGCGCGCAAAAAAGCTATTGTCAGTAAACTGACCGCCATTGAAGAACTCGCCGGTGTCGATATTTTCTGCACGGATAAAACCGGTACCCTAACCGAAAACCGCATGCAGGTAGCGGAGCCGATTGTTATGCAAGGCTACAGCCAGACTGAACTGTTTGAGCTGGCGGCACTTGCCTCAAAACTGGAGAACAACGATCCGATTGAATTACCTATTTTTCATTACATTGATGAAAACTTACCCAATGTTAATCTCACACAATATCAACAATTGCATTTCCAGCCTTTTGACCCAATCAGCAAACGCACAGAAGCCGAGATTAAATTTGGTGATCAGAACTTCACTGTCATAAAAGGTGCGCCACAGATTTTAATTAATATGACGAATTTACCTGACAAGGAAATTCTGATGATTAATGAGCGGGTAGATCAGCTTGCTTCAAAAGGTTATCGCACACTGGCGGTGGGTAAAAAAGTGGCGGATGAAGCATTAACCATTGTGGGTTTAATTCCGCTTTACGATCCACCGCGTGCCGATTCAAAACAGGTAATCGCTGACATGCGGAATTATGGCGTACGGGTAAAAATGGTTACCGGCGATCACATGGCGATTGCTAAAGAAGTCGGGCGGTTACTCGGACTGGAAGGTGAAGCCATTCGCTCTCACCAGCTCACCGGCAGTGGCAGCCAGGAGTTACTGGCATTAGCGCAGGCCATGGCGAGTGCTATTTATCAACGCCTGAATAAAGATGTTTCTCAGGCTGAAGCCAGAAAGTTTGCTGATGAGGTAATGCAAAGTGTAAAACAACTTTATGATACTCGTCTGCTCGATCGTGAATTTATTTACACTCATGAATCCGTTATTATCGACATGATTGAAAACGTCGATCTGTTTGCCGAAGTCATACCGGAAGATAAATATTTAATTGTAGAGCGCTTACAGAAAGCCGGCCACATTGTGGCGATGACCGGCGATGGCGTTAACGATGCGCCGGCACTAAAAAAAGCCGACTGCGGCTTCGCGGTTTCCAATGCCACTGATGCGGCACGCGCTGCCGCCGATATTATTTTAACGGCACCGGGTTTATCGGTAATTAACGATGCAATAAAACAGGCACGCATTACCTTTGAGCGCATGAAGAGTTACTCGATATTTCGTATTGCTGAAACCATTCGTATTATTTTATTTATGACGCTGGCGATTGTGGTATTCAATTTTTATCCAATTAGTGCGCTGATGATTATAGTACTGGCGCTGCTCAATGACATTCCCATTCTCGCCATTGCTTCTGATAACACTAAAGTTGATAAGAATCCGGTGCGCTGGAATATGAAGGAAATTTTGACCATTTCCAGCGTACTCGGCATTACCGGCGTGGTGTCATCATTCCTGCTTTTTTATATACTATTAGAGTTAAAATTTTCTGAAGAAGTGATTCAATCGATGTTTTTCGCCAAACTGGTAATTGCCGGTCACGGCACCATTTACAATACCCGTACCGATGGTTGGTTCTGGAAAAAACCATATCCATCGTGGCTATTATTTAACGCCACATTTTTAACCCGTGTACTGGGTACATTGATTGCAGTTTACGGCATTATGATTACCCCGATTGGCTGGGAATATGCAATGTGGATGTGGGCGTATGCCCTGATCTGGTTTGTATTTAATGATGTGGTGAAAGTGGTGACTTATAAATATTTAAGATCGGGAAATTATATTTAGCTAGCGAGTAAAGATTCACCGCAGAGGTACTGACATTTTAATCCAGCTATTTTTTATATGCCGTTAATTTAAGCTTTACTGTCATCCCCGAATACTGTTATCGGGGATTCAGTATTTTCAGGGTAGTTAAACTCATTAATTAGAATATTTGTCTCAAAAGCGGCTAGAACATGACTAATTTCTAAAAACATAATCATAGAAGACGCAGAGCATGATTAATCTTCTGTAATCCAGGCCTTAGCCGCATCCAGTTCACTACTATCAAAGTACTTAACCTTCGCTTTGGTAAAAGGTTTAAGCAATAACGCCATGCCCTGCTCCCAGCGGTTTTCTCCTACTATCACCATACGCTCAATATCATTGTAATGACGCAAGCCAAACTTACTATCTTCCCAGGCTGCAGCAGCTGTCCAACCGTGAAAATCTTCAAGAACTACCAGCAGCCTGACACAGTTATGTTCTTTAATCATGCGCTCCAGCTCGGGCACAAAGACATCATAATCTTCTTTGATTAATTTACCAGAGATATGCATCGTTAAGATATTGTCCCAGCTATGCCCCGCAATTTCGATACGACTGAATTTAGTTGCCATGATTATCTCCTTTCATTAATTAATTAATTAATTCATTTTATTATTAAACACAATTATGATTAAGATTAATGCCATACAGGTTACGGTTTAAGATAGTTTTAATCATCATAAATTGGCACGAACCAACTTGTTTGAGTATTCTCTAACAACTATCACCATAATACGTACGGCGTTTATTCCAGCTCAAATTCCTCACCCAGCTCAGGCATTATGACGGTTGTATTCTGCAGTTTTTTTGCAAAGATATTCATGCTTTCCTGCTCACCGTGCACCAGAAAAGTTGTTTTCGGGTTAGCCGTGTGTTTATGCCAGGCTAATAATTCAGCCTGATCCGCATGTGCAGAAAACCCACCGATAGTATGAATACTGGCATTCACTGGAATATCTTCACTGAATATTTTAACTCGTTCCGCGCCATCAATAATACGCCGCGCTAAAGTGCCATGCGCCGCATAACCGACAAATACCACACTATTTTTTCTACCCCATAAGTTATGCTTTAAATGATGACGCACCCGTCCACCGGTGCACATACCGGAGCCCGCCATTATCACCGCGCCACCTTCAATTTGACTAATGGCAATCGACTCAGCTGTTTCACGGGTAAAGCGCAAGCCCGGCAAATTAAATGGATCTTTGCCACCTGCTGCAGCTTTAAGTGTATCCTGATCATAACACTCAGGGTGACGTTCAAAAATTTGCGTAGCAGATATTGCCATCGGAGAATCAAGAAACACATTGGTGTAATGTTTTATAAAATTATTGTTTACGCCTTCACGTAAATAATACAGAATTTCCTGAGTACGCTCTAAAGCGAAGGTAGGAATAATCACATTGCCACCGCGACCGATAGTTTCATTTATAATTTCATACAACTCATCGATTGATGGTTGCAGCTGCTTATGTAAACGATCGCCATAGGTGGTTTCCATGACCACCGTATCAACATGCGGGGGGACTGACGGATTACGCAATATCGCCCGGTCGCTATAACCCAGATCACCGGAGAATAAAACACTGTGTTTATTCTCGCCTTCCTGTAGCTCTAGCACAATACTGGCGGAACCGAGTATGTGCCCCGCATTAATAAACCGCACTTTTATGCCCGCTGCAATCTCCAGCGTATTATCGTAACTTACTTTACGACCAAAATAATCGAGGCTGTTAAGGGCATCAATAGTAGTATATAGCGGCTCAATATCTGCCAGTACTTGTGAATTATGATTAGCACTGCGTCTGGCTTTGCGTAATTTATAACGCGCTTCTTCCTCCTGCAATCCGGCTGAGTCAAGCATTACCAGTCGAGCCAGTTCAACGGTGGCGGCGGTGGTAATAATTTCACCTTTAAAGCCACGCTTTGCCAGTAAAGGAATACGCCCGCAATGATCGAGATGCGCATGGGTTAATAATAAAAAATCAATGGATGCGGGGTCAAATCCGAAAGGCTCGGCATTTTCTGCCACCAGCTCTCGCCGCCCCTGATACATTCCACAATCTATTAATATTCGCTTACCGCCACACTCAATTAAATGACATGAGCCGGTAACACCCTGATCCGCACCGTGAAATGAAATTTTCATATTTAACCTTGCTTTATGTTCGTATTAACAACACATCATTAAAGTTTTGTAATTATGCCTGATACAACATATCAAAGCTTATGACTATTTACTGTCACCCAGATTACATTAAAGTAAATCCGTTCAGGCTATATTATTAATCAAACTTGTAGTGGTTGTAGTGACATGAAATAACAAGCACCTATTTCGTCATCTCCGAATGCTTGTGTCGGAGGTCCAGTGTCTTCAAACGCTGTAAAGTCGCTGGATTCCCGACACAGGCATTCGGGAATGACAGGAACCTGAAGTTAACCGACACTAGTGAAATTTAATTAATAGCCTATAGTGAACATAAATAATTTTATTGAGATAAACAATGTGGCTACAACGATTTAAACGCTGGAAAAAACAACGCTTTTTACGCCATAAACGCATCCCTGAAACATTATGGATTAAAGTCGTTAATGACGCACTCTTGCACTATCAGCTAAGTTCCCATGAACTGCTGCAATTGCGCGAATTAAGCAGTGAGTTTTTAGATAAAAAAGTCTTTATCGGGGCCAATGATTTTGAGCTCAACGACTATCAGCGTTGCGTAATTGCCGCCACCGCCTGCCTGCTTATTTTAAATCTGGATATGGATTACTACGCTGGCTGGCTTGAAGTCATTGTTTATGACGGACCGTTTATTGTACACCGCAAGGTCCGAGATGCCGCCGGTGTGATACATGAGCAGGATGCCGTACTCGAAGGAGAAGCATGGGGACGCGGGCCGGTGATACTGGCGTGGGACGATATCCGTCCGCAAAAAAAACACCATGCTCACGGCGCCGCATCTAATGTAATCGTGCATGAATTTGCCCATAAACTGGATATGCTCAATGGCAGCGCCGATGGCTTGCCACCACTGCATGCAGATATGAGCCGTCAGTCATGGATAAAAATACTAACTAAAGTCTATGAAGGCTTAGAGTTTCAGGTAGAGCATCACCATCGTACCCGTATCGATCCTTACGGTGCGGAGAATCCAGCAGAATTTTTCGCCGTAATTAGTGAGTGTTTTTTTCAGCTCCCCGCACAATTACACCGCTATTATCCACAGATGTATCAGCAATTATGTCTGTTTTATCGGCAACAACCATTACAAAGGATGCGATAATTATTATTAAGATAAAATTATTAGTTAATTTAAGCTTTGTATAAAAGTAAAAATCCACGTTCTAGAGCGTGAATTTGATATTTCCCTATAAGTGGGCATAAAAGACCAAAAGCAAACTTCGTCATCCCCGACACAAGCATTCGGGAATGTCAGAGATTTTTATAGCATAGCCTATGACCAACTCCAATCCATAGAACGTGGTTTTCATTTTTAATAAAATGACAATACAAATAAACGCTTATAATTTCGTATTTTGCGGTTATTTGCAGGGTTTCGCGTTCATTGCGGTGTCTTTTTATCTTTAATTCGTTTATTCATTAACAGCAACGATCACCTACTTTATTTTTTAGCATTATGATGCTTATATCTGGCTAGCGGTTAAGGTCTCTATAATCGGGCAATGACCACTGTCACTACCGCGGTGGCAGTTATCAATTAACGTATCAAGAGTAGCCCGCAAATTTTCAAGATCACGAATTTGCTGATTAATTTGCTGGCGCTTCTGCTCTGCCCTGAGCCTCACATCACCACAATGACCGTCTCCCATCTGCAATAGCTCGGCAATTTCCACTAGCTTAAACCCCAGCTGCTGCGCACGTTTAATAAACTGGATACGCGTAATATATTCAGATGGATATTTTCGATAACCCTCCTGAGGCTTAGCCGGTTCAACTAATAAGCCAATGCGTTGATAATAGCGAATAGTTTCCAGGTTAACTTCTGCCGCATTTGCCAGTCGACCTATAGTGAGTGTTGTTGGCATAGTTGTCTCCCGCTATAAACCAGATTCTATATGTCCGTACAATAGTACAGACTTTATGTTATTAAAATAATTCATTTATTCCTTGACCTGGAGTTAACTCCAGCTTGTATGATTGGTTTAACAAGAATCATAAATCCGAGCACAATAACTATGTACCACAACCAGCAAACAGGCCGTAAAGCCAGTGCATTAATATTGATACTGACCCTACTGAGCGGCTTAGGTGTGCAGCCAGCAATGGCACACGACCCGGTGTTCGGACTTGGTCCGCATGTTCTGTTTAAAGGCGGTGTAGAAATCTCGCCAGAAGTTAAAACCGTTAAAGCCGGTGATAAAGACAAAACTGAAGTGGCACTGGAGTTAACCTATGGCATCACCGGTGACTGGGCAGCGGGTGTAGATATCCCTTATATAGACCAGTCGGACTTAACTCAATCAGCCAGTGGCCAGGGTGATTTAACCGCCTTCACCAAATATCGCTTCTGGCGTGACGATGGCCCGGGTTTGCAGCAATCCATGTCGATTGCATTACAACTGAAAACTGACACTGGTGATAAAGCCGTCAGCAGCGGCACCACCGATGGACTTCTGGGACTGGCTTATGGCTACGAAGGCCGCACCTGGTATCGCTGGGCCGCTGCACGTTATCGATTCAATGGCGAAAATAATGACGGGGTACGTCAGGGCAACAAACTATTAGTCGATCTGGTCGGTGGCATTCGCTTAAAAAGAACCGGCTACATGGAAGCGGACACGGTATGGTTGCTCGAACTTAATGCAGAAAGCACAGACAACACACAGTTAAATAGCACTAATCAGAGCAATAGCGGCGGCACCGAGTTATTTGTCGCACCGGGTATATTCTGGACCAAACGTAACTTCGCCGTTAAAGCCGGCATTCAAATACCGGTAGCCAGCAACTTAAATGGTAATCAACAACAAACCGATTATCGGGCCAGGCTGGTACTGGAATGGCATCTTTAACTTAATATCAGGAATACATCATGAAAAATTTAATCAGAGACCTGTTTATCAGCCTGTTGTTCATCGGTTCAATTGCGCACGCCGCTATCGCTGATACTTCTGTGTACTCTATTCGCGTAGACGGTCTGGCTTGCCCTTATTGTGCCTATGGCATTGAAAAAAAGCTTAATGAACTACAAGGTGTAACGTTTATTACGATGGATCTGGACAAGGGCTTAGTGACAGTTGAAACCGATGACGTCACACTGGAAGATGCACAGCTTAAGCAATTATTTGAGGATTCAGGTTTCACCTATCGAAGCAAAAAAGTCAGCACAAAATGAAAAATAATTCCCCCGTTTCTAATACCACCACCAGCTTAAGCTGGCTCACCCTGTTTGCCAGTAGCGGCACGTTAATTTGTTGCGCCTTACCCATCATTCTGGTCACGCTGGGAATGGGAGCCACAGTTGCCGCATTAACCTCATCATTACCTTTTTTAATTGTATTGAGTCAGCATAAGATCTGGGTGTTTATAGTTTCCGGATTGATGTTAGCCATTTCCGCCTGGTTTATGTATCGCCCGAACCAGAGTTGCCCGACAGACCCGCAACAGGCAGAAATTTGCAGTACCACCAAAAAGTGGAACAAACGTATCTACTGGTTTTCAGTCATTATCTGGAGCATAGGATTTTTTGCCGCTTTTCTAGCGCTACCGATTCGACAGTTTTTGGGAATATAAACGAAATTTATCATACCGACATACCTGTAATCGGAGATGACATAAAAAATAAATTAATCTTAATCATACATCCGGGAAATATTTTATATGAAAAATTTAAACGCTATTATTATCACACTTTTTTTTAGCCTGCTAAGCTTTAATACACTGGCTGAGACCTATAAATATAACGCTGATGTCGAGGGTATGGTCTGCGCATTTTGTGCTTACAGTGTCAGCAAAAACATCAGCAAACTCCCCGGCGTTGATGCGGATTCTATTAATGTTGATTTAAAGGGCGGTCATGTTGTGTTTAATTCCAACAAAAAAGTCTCTGAAAAAAAACTCACAGCGTTATTCAGTGACTCAGGTTTTAGCCTGAGTAATATAAAATTTACCGACACTGAGAAAGTAGCAAACAAGCCGGATAACCATATAGTTTTAGATTTAAAAATTGACGCATTTAAAACTGATCAGTTTAGTACGATATTTGAAGCTATTGGCAATAAGGTCGCTAATAGTAGTTCAAGCCTACTGATTGAAGCGCCTGCCGCACAGGAAGAAACCATTTTAAAACCCTTATTAATGGGCCGTCAGCAGGTTGTAAAAGTACGCTTTGTTGCAACTGAATCTGACACCCTGCATATCCAGATGCTGAGCCAATAACGATTCAGCACTAAAAAATATAAACCGGCAGGATAAATACACATGAATATTAAAGTTGAAGTTTTTTCATCTCCGGGTTGCAGTAAGTGCGGACATGCAAAAGATGTTTTGCGCAAACTCGCCGAAGAAATCGGTGGCAATGCTATTGAGTGGCGTGAAGTGAATATTCTGCAAGAGCTGGATCATGCCGTAGAACTGGGCGTATTATCCACCCCCTCCATTGCCATTAACAATAAACTGATATTCACCAGTTTGCCATCGGTTAAAAAGCTACGCACAGAATTACTAATGCATTTAAATGCGAATATTTCTTCATGCTAAGCCTTTTATTGATAACCTCAGTGACTCTCGGCTTACTGGCTTTTTTCGAACCCTGCACCATTGCCACGCATACACTGTTTTCAGCTAAGGCCAGTCAAACAGACAAAAAAGACTGCTGCCAGAGTTTATTGAGTGTCTGGATAAGTCGCAGCATTTTATTAATTAGTCTGTTTGTAGTGGCCATTTTATTGACGACACCTCCACAGTGGAGTGCAACTACACCGAGTATTATTCTGAGCATATTGGCTGGCATTTATTTACTCTCACGATTTTTTTATATCCCGGTACCGCATCTGCAATTTTATAAAATACTCCCCGGGCATCAACGTCTAGCTTATTCAATGCAGCTGGGTTTAAGCTTACCCGCCTGCACCCTGCCATTAGTAATAATTGTTGCGGGCATGTCAGTCACACTTCACTCGATTGTTTTTGCCGCTGTCGCCGGCGTGCTTTTTTCGAGTTTATTTACTCTGCCTATGGCCATTTTGTCTTATATGGGGATGAATAAAAGTGCACTGCAGTTTCTAGATCGGGCAGCCAAAGCCAGCCCTTATCTCACCGCTATGTTACTTTTATCTCTGGCAGTATTTTTACTGTTACCTTCACTTGAAGTTAATATCGACGAATTTAAACAGGTATTAACTGAGGCTAGCTGGGCGGGTATCGGCCTGGCATTTTTAGCCGGTTTTGTATTCAGCTTTAATCCGGTTTCATTTGCATCAATTCCGGTTGTGCTCGCCTATGTGACTAAAGCTGATGATGAAAAACGCGCCCGCTTAATGGGCGCATCATTTGTGGCGGGCATGATTGTTACCCATATAGTGCTAGGTGTTTCTGCTGCCCTCGGTGGTGAATGGGTGCAGGGCATTATGGGGCGGCATTGGGGATTGTTACTGGGGCCGCTACTTATTACTATGGGCTTAATCTGGGCAGGCTGGTTAAATATTCGACTGCCATGGATCGGCATGAAAGCTCGAAAAGTCAGTGGCTTAGGCGGGGCGTTTTTACTCGGCATTGCTTTTTCGGTGGCGGTCTGTCCTTTTTGTACCCCCGCCCTGTTAGTGACGTTAACCGCCAGTGCGGCGATTGGCTCAGTCAGCTTCGGTTTCGCACTGCTATTGGCTTTTGCACTGGGACGCAGTATTCCGGTATTATTAGGCGCATGGAGTATGGGCTGGATTGAATCATTACATATTTTGTCACGATATCAAAAGCTATTTGAAATCGTCGCCGGTGTTACACTGATTACGACCGGACTATACTTATTAAATGAATACTATTTTTTAATTTAAGATTTCATATAAATACATATATTGCAGACACCCACTATGTTTAAAATAGGCGAAGTTACAAAATTAACCGGTATGAGCGCTGACACCTTACGTTATTATGAAAAATTCGGGTTAATTACCAATATTGCACGAAATGCCGCGGGCATTCGTTTATATAATGATAAAAACATTTCACATTTAAAATTTATAAAACGTGCCCAGCATATGAATTTCAGCCTGGATGAAATTAAAAGCCTACTGAGTATGCGCGAAAATCCTCAACATGCCAAAGATAGTGTACGCCAGCTGACAGCAGATAAGTTAAAAAATATCGAAGAGCAACTCAGCGAACTGTCTACACTTAAAAATGAATTAACACTATTATTGAATTTATGCCGAGGCAGCAAAGATGGCTGCCCGATTATTGAGGGCATTGATACCGACTCCTGATTAATTCATAGTATTTTTTAATATACTGACACGACACAATTTCATTTTTGACTTATACTGAAAATCCTGAATTTAATACACAGCTTCTAAATAAAATGGAAAATTTGATATCGCTCACCCGTCAATTACAACAATCCGGGGATAAGCTGGCATTTTCTATTTACCATTGCAAACATAAACAATCACTACGCTGCGTTCCCATATTCAAACCCACAGTAGTTTTTGTACTCAGCGGTGAAAAACATCTGGGTGCTGAAATGAACGCCAGTGCTCAGAGCGGACAATTTATTTTTTTATCTGAAAACCCAGACGTCACTTTAAGCAATATTCCGGGAGACCGGGGCTATCTGGCTCTGTTTATTGAGTTTGAACATGCCGATTTTAGTGCACCTGATTTAGACTACACCAGTAACAGCAAACGCTTTTTAATTGGCGATATAAAACCATCACTGTTAAAAAGTATTTCACAGTTTATTCAGTGGTGCCAGTCTTCGCCACCTGAACTATGGCACAGCCGCAGGAAAGAACTGATTCAGCTATTGTACTTTTATGGTTACAGTGAAATATTTTCAATGTTATCCCGACCTAAAATTCATCACCAACTTACAGACGTGTTTAAGCAGAATCCGGCAATCCGCTGGGATATAAAAGACATATGCCAGAATCTGGCAATGAGCGAATCAACACTTCGTAGAAAACTTAAACTTGAGGGAACCCGCTTTCGTGATTTACAGACACAGGTAAGACTGGCACATGGTATGCATTTATTACAAACTACCGATGATAATATTTCTGCGATCAGCGAAAAGTGCGGCTACCAGTCTCAGTCTCGTTTTACTGAACGCTTTAAAGATCGCTTCGGTTTAACGCCTAAAAAACTCAGACAAACAAAACTGACAGAAACAGGCTAATATCTGGCGTTTTCAGGCGAGACTTTAATCGTGCTTTATTTTAATATTAATCATTGAAAAACACTGGAAAAACAGATGAAAAAAACAATCTATATCTTACTGTGCATGCTTATATCATCGACGGCCATGGCCGATGAATTTAAGCTCTCCAGCACACAGGTCAAAAATGCAACACTGATGTCCAAAGCACAGGAATATAATGGTTTTGGCTGCACTGGTAACAATACCTCTCCCCGGTTGAGCTGGACCGGCGCACCTGCAGCAACCAAAAGTTTTGCACTCACCGTTTATGACCCTGACGCACCTACGGGTAGCGGCTGGTGGCACTGGCAAATTATAAACATTAATAAACACACGACAGAACTGCAAGAAAATGCCGGTAACATCGAAAAACACATAGCGCCAAAGGACAGCCTGCAAATTGAAAATGATTATGGAGCAGCCGGTTTTGGTGGTGCCTGCCCACCTGCTGGCAGCAAGGCTCATCGTTATCAATTTACACTCTATGCGTTATCAGTAGATAAATTGAATCTGGCACAAAATGCATCCGGCGCACTGGCTGGCTATATGATAAAAAGCCATGCGCTGGCCTCAACCAGTATTGAAGCGTTATACAAACGTCAGCGCAGCTCTGATTAAGTTTACTAAATTTCAGATAATTCTGAGTATGATACTTAGTACAATGCTGCCTAACGAGCATAGACTGAATTGTAGAACTGTTATTAGAATACACAAATAAGCAGATGATTTACATTTTTAGACAGTTGCGCGGTATATACAATACAGTCTATAAGCTACATGGCGCCTAAGAAAACTGTGCCCAGGAGTTGAATAACTCGCAAGCCACTACGAAAAATTAACGACTGACCCACTCAAGGCTCTCACGGGAGAGCAGGCTTATTTCACCACGCGACAGAACGATACATTCCTGTATTTCAAATTCTTTTAAAATTCGACTAATGACTTCACGAGTTGTACCTAACTCACGTGCGAGTTGTGCATGGGTAATAGATAAAGGCCTACCACTTGAACGTTCAAATAACTGGCCTAAAATACAGGCAAGACGGAGATCAAGTCGCTGGAAAGTAACTTCTGAAATCAGCTTTACGACATCACCAATACGCTGAGATAACTCCATTAACAAATAATTTCTAAACGCTTTTGAGTCATCTACCGCTTTATCAAAAACAGGTTGACTCATTGTCAGGCCAAATATATCGGTTTCTGCGACCGCTTCTGCTGGAAAGCCTTCGCCGGAAAACAGGCTTTGTAAACTCAACACACAAAGCTCGCCGGGATCTACTCGATAAAGGGTTATTTCACGACCTCCAGATGAGTTTTTATAGACACGCACAGACCCATCAAGCAGCCACATAAAGCTTTTACATTTCTCTGCTTCGCGAAACAAGCGGGTACCAGCCGGTATTTTACTGCGCCTGGTTGACCTGAATAAATTTAATGTATCAGAACTTAGTAATTTACCCACTTGCGGATATTTTAAAACTAATTCCTCCATTGAATTTGTTAACGTTGTCATAGCTCACCTGCAATTATTTAACATTTATATTATAAGTGCATAATAAAATGATTAAATACAAACAATATGAACTTATAAACAGCTTCATACATCACCATAAATGCACATTTACCTTAGCATACATTCTATGTACCTAAGGTCACACAGCGTGGCTAAAACACGTTAAATCAATAACACAATTAGTTTAAAACATGTATTAATAGCCAAAAAAAAGGTCGTTATATAATAACGACCTTTTTAATATTTAGCTTAAAGGGCAACGTCACATCTTGCAACCAGCCTGCTTATCTTTAATACCGAAGGCGTATAAGATTTTTGTCGCCGGGCAGAACCCGGTAAATCCCATTTGGAACAAATTAACACCAACAAACAGTGTCAACCAGACCCAGCTCATTTCCATTAAATTAACCTGCCCCTGAAAATGTGCTGCAACGATACTTGATGTGATAACTGTACCCGCAAATATAGCAATAACGCTGAATACTTTCATTTATTTCACCCCTAAATCTACTATTATTAATTCTAATATAATTTAACAAATATTATGATTATTGTATGTGATATATACACCTATTGATATTTCCCTAGCAACCATGCTTAAACCATTAAACGTAAGTAAAAGGTATAGATTTCATACCTGTTACAGACGTTTAATCACTCACACTAAAGCTTACCAGACATTAATAACCTTCAAATCTTTTGCGGCAACAATTTTTCCCATATATCCCTGTGATTTTATCGTATGCTTAATTTTCTTTAGGTTTTGTTCCGTCACTGTAGAAAAATGTGACAGCACCAGCTTCTTAGGTTTAGCCGCTGCTGCTACTTCACCTAATCGAGTTGGAGTAGTGTGAAACATTAATAAAAAGTCAGGTGTCGGATTTTCCAGTATTGCCGTGTCATAAATCAATACATCTGCATTATTGGAAATGGCTATCATATTATCAGTGCTTGAATTGGTGTCACCACTCCAGACAATACTCTTACCTTTATATTCAACACGATACGCCACACTCGGTGTGCCACCATGAAATACAGGAATAGACTTTACGGTTAGACCGTCATGATCATTTAATAATATTGTCATCGCAGATGATGCAACATTGAACGGCAAATTATTACCCTTAGGTACAAATGGCGACTGCCCACCGAAGAATGCTTTAGCAAAACCATGTAAATAACGTTCAACACCTGTAGCCGCATTATAATGGCCATCGACATAGTCTGACATTGAATCATAAGCAGGCACATTCGAATCAGGGCCATAAAAATTAATAGCAGCAGGCAGTAACATACCCGCCCCTAAACGATGAAAGAAGAATGACTTAACCATTGCAGACATATCTGAAGTATGGTCAATATGCAGGTGCGTATAAAGAAAATGATGAACGTTGGTTAACTTTGCACCACTTAACGCCAGTGATTTAAATGATCCGCTGCCAGTATCAATAACCAGAACCGGCTTACCTTCGACAAAGATCAATAAACTTGACCCAGCTCTGCCACTTTTAGTCGCTACCGGCCCACCGGAGCCCAAAACCATAACGGCAAAATCTGACTTCACTTTATCAACCGGTAATTTATGCTTTTTATGCTCATCGCTTTTTGCGCTAACGGCTTGCATAAACATACCGCTAGATATAATACATAGCAAAATAACACTATAACGTTTTATAATTTTTTTCATCTTTATTATCCTATTTTTATTACAAGAAAACTGATAAAAAAACATAATCTCTAAACCAACTCGATTAATGCATATCTTTGCAGTTTAATAAGAACAGGATTATCACTAAAAACAAAAGTAAATGTCAGTGACACAAGATGCTGATAAGCAATACATTGCATTAACTGTGAACTACATCAAACAAATGTTTATCGATAGAACAATTAAAAATATATTTTTATCACAGCTGCGCCGTTTATATATTGTAAATCTGCTTATTTTATGTTCTACCAGCAAACGAGCATTCAGGATAATGACAGCGTTGACATTTTATTACATCATTCATCCCTGCATTGCTCATCGGGCATTTCTAACTCTATCGTTGTATGCATCAGAGAAAACTCATTTAATAACTCACGTATTGTCTGTTTAATACGTTTTTGGTCCTTCGAAGATATTGGTGTGCTCATTTTCAAATGAGCGGTTAATACATTTTTCTCGCCATCAAGAGACCATAGATGTAAATAATGTATTTCATTAACTTCATCAATTGTATTTAACTGTTGGCGAATTTTATCGAGCATATCGTTATCAGGCGTTGACTGTAAAAAAATATTAATCGTCTGTGATGTATTTTTAAACACATTAATTAAAATAAACAGGGTAAAAGCAATAGATAACAAAGGGTCGAGAATTGGCCATTCAAAGAACATCAACATAATACTCACAATTAATACGCTCACCCACCCAAGTACATCTTCTATCAGATGCCAGCTCAATACCTTTTCATTGAGTGTTTTACCTTTAATTATTTTCCATGCAGCATAGCCATTTACAACAACACCCAGAATCGCCAGCCACAACATGCCAACAGCATCAGGCATAACAGGATTAAACAGTTTGGGAATGGCATGTGATAACACCCAAATAGAACCTGCAATTAGCACAACGCCGTTTAATAGTGCAGCTAACAGAGACAAGCGATGATAGCCATAGGTGAAGTTATCATTCGAGTTTTTCAGACTCAACTTAGATAAAATCCATGCCATACCAATCGACAGGGTATCGCCAAGATCATGAACCGCATCTGCCATAATTGCAGTACTATTGGTTAATATTCCACCGATGAACTCTATGATCGTAAAGCTAAAATTAAGAAAAAACACAATACCGATGTGACTTGAATTTACATCATGGTGATGCTTATGATGATCAGACATTAAACCCGCCTTTATTTTAGTAAATTTTTACCTGATATTGACTATACAATTATAGCCACACCTTAATATACAAGATTGACATACAGCATTTTTATACTAGATTTAAGTAGTGATTTCATTAATCACCCAGCCGGATATAACATCTGCTTACTCGCTGATTAGCTAATCCATTTTCATACAAATCGAATGGAATATGATTTAAACTATCACAATGAATATTAAGAGCCTTAAAAATGCATAAAATGCGACTGATTTTAAATTATATTCTTTCTCTGGCTCTTTTCATCACTGTGTCAGGCTCAAGTCAGGCCTTAGCCGGGGCGGATAATAACAAAACTGAAACCATTACCGGTGCAGGAGCACATTTTGCCTGGGTAATATTTGATTCATTAAAAGATGAACTTGAACAGTCTACCGGCAAAAAACTGCAATTATTCGGTAAAAACTCTAATTTAGGCATGGGTTGCAATTCCGGTATAAAGCTCGCAAAACAAAGCACCCATGATCACCAGACCTTTGGTTTCACCTGCTGCCCGCTAAGCAAGGAAGAGCTGGAAAAAGAACAGCTCAAAATTTACCCACTAGCTGAAGAACCGATTATGATTCTGGTTAATAAGAAGAATCCGATCAATAACTTATCAACCGAACAAATACGATCTATCTTCAGTGGCAAAATAACCAACTGGAAAGATGTGGGTGGCTGGAACAAGCCCATCGTTGTGGTGACCCGACTGCATTGCAAAAAACGCCCGGGGCACTGGAAAACGATTCTTCCATCAGCCAGTGATTTTGTCGAAAAAAGGCTGAATGTATCCAGCGCAAAAGAAATGGTTAAACTGGTTACCGATTTTGAGACCTCTTTCGGCCACCTCGGTTCAACCTGGGAGTTTGGCAAAGCCAGTAATATTAAGGCGATTACAGTCAACCAGGTTGAAGCATCTGCAGATAACCTGCAAAACAAAACCTACCCTTTTCATCGCAGACTATCAGCCATTACTAACCTGCAGCCATCACCAGATGTATTAGCCACAATCCGTCAGGTACAGCATGGTAAGTCATTTAATGAAATTGCTAAACGCTTTAATCTATTGCCTTTAAATACTGTAGACTCTCAGTAGTTTGTTGGCGTAATAAAGATAGAGCATTAACTCTATTGTTTAGACAAACTATTATTTTATATTATTTCGATTGACTAAAAGGTAAGCCAGGTACAGAACAACAGCGCCTGTAATCAACGTAGTCAGCTGCATGATCTGAAACCATGGCGACACACTCAAATAGATATCCTGCCAGACAGTAGAGTTCTGCAATGGATTAAATACCCGCGACAAAATTATTACATCCACCAGCCACGATGGCTTTTCAGTGCAACACGCCTGTACACGCAGATAAAATGTTGCAATCATTAACAGCGCTGATCCCACTAACATTAGCCAGCATGTATTTCCAGACACAGGCGTGATTTTTAAATAAACAAAAAACACAGACATCACCAGCCATAATATGATGCTGACAGGCATGATATAGACACCCCATATCTGAGTACCCGCCGTTTCACTTATGTTTTGAATTATCAGTATCGGCTGACTCAGAATAAATAGCTCAAAAGCGCTCACTGGATTGGCCTTTATTAACATGACAAACATATTGAAATTATTCAGCAGTTCGAACTCAATACTATTAGGCATGCTTAAGGTTGCTACCGACACCGCGACAACTTCAACCAGCACAAATATCACCGCTAATACACATGCATAAAAAATATATTTCATAACACCTACTATTGGCGTAAATTTATTATGTTCAATTTATAAAGCCTGTTTTCAGCTATAAGCTATACTCAGATAAGTATAGTGAGACAATTAAATATTGTGCTGAATTTTAGCGATATAAACATAGAGGTTAAGCAGTATGAAACAAAACGTCGGCAGACTGGATCAGGTACTTCGCATTGGCATAGGCCTGGGATTAATCTATGTTGGCTTCATTGACAGCCAACTCATTAAGGATAGCTTAAGCAGTAATATCATCGGTACACTGGGTACGATAAACCTGCTTGTCGCTCTGCTGCGTCATTGCCCACTTTATACCTATACTGGAATTAACACCTGCCCATTCAGTCAAGACCAGGATAACTAATATAATAAAAACCTTATGTTAAAGTTAGATAAATATCGTTAATCGCTATCTCGTTCTGCTATCATATTGACATATAACAATATATTCAGGTATGGCCGTTCATGGCGTCCTGATGAAATATAGACCAATTTTATTATTCAGTGGCTATTTTCCACTGATATGTATACGGAAAGCATGAACCTAAGAACTCAAATTTTACTGTCGATTCTTGGTATTACCATTCTGGCTCAGTTGGTATTTGGCCTGCTCGCTTATCGACAAATTACCGATAGTCGAGGTGATCAGCTGACAATATTTTTACAGTATCTCAACCGTGAGATCGCCGAGCGCATTACATTACCCGGCAATAAGTACGTTTCTCAGATTTATCTTGAAGAGCTACGTCAGAAGTTTTCCACCCCCAAATCTATTCTTATTATCCAGAAGCAGCAGCAACCCCTGTATATCGCGGGTCATACAAAACACGATCTTAGTGTCATCGCACAACACCTGAATAAAGCCTATAACGACTCGGATAAGCACGGACTTATTGACCTGCAGGGTGAGCAATATTACTGGGCTGTCAGTTCTTTACCCAATAAAAATTACCAATTAGTTATGCTTGAACCTGCACACAGTGAAGAGCTGGAAATAGCCTCTGCTCTGAAATTCCGACTCATAAGCTCAGGCTTTGTTATTCTGTGGATTGCGGTTTGGGTAAGCCTGGTACTGAGTACCAAAATATCCCGCGAGCTCGATAAAAAGAGCGACCAGTTAAAGTACATGGCTCTGCACGACAACTTAACCGGCTTACCCAATCGTACTCTGCTCTCAGATAGAATGGAGCAGGTGTTATTACAGGCCGCACGTAACAAACAACCATTTGCTCTGTTTTTACTCGATCTTGATCGATTTAAAGAAGTCAACGATACCCTTGGCCATCATTTTGGTGATGAGTTACTAAAAATGGTCAGCACACGCCTGTCAGCCTCAATCCGTGAAAATGACTCTATTGCCAGACTCGGCGGCGATGAATTTGCAGTTTTACTTCCACAAACTGATGCCGATGGCGCCACATTATGTGCAAACCGTATTCTGCAATCCATGGAAGACCATTACCTTATTAATGATGTTTCCACAGAGAGCAAAGCCAGTATCGGTATCGCTTTATACCCGGAACACGGCGACAACGCACAAACACTAATGCAGTTTGCTGATGTGGCCATGTATCAGGCAAAAAAATCGCAATCCGGTTATGCCATCTATGACCCAGCACAAAACACCAACAGCATACGCCGTCTGCGGTTGATGAATGATTTACGCGCAGCCATTGAAAAGCGTGAAGTCGTTGCTTACTATCAGCCGATTATTGATCACATTGAACATAAAATCAGCTCATTAGAAGCCCTGGCACGCTGGCAACATGCAGAGCTGGGGGACATTCCACCGGATGAATTTATACCAATGGCTGAACAGATGGGCATCATTCGCCCCCTCACCATACAAATTCTGGAACAGGCTTTAAAATTCAAATACCGCCTCAAACAACAGGGCTGCAACATAAACTTAAATGTGAACCTTTCTGTTTACTGTTTACAGGACTTTTCATTACCGGATGAAATTATTGAAATGCTCAATCATTATGAGTTTGAAGCCGATAGCATTGAACTGGAAATTACTGAAAGCGCACTCATGCTTGATTTAAACCGGGCAGGTAAAACATTAAACAAACTCAACAAAGCCGGCATTCATCTTGCGATTGATGATTTTGGCACCGGTTTTTCATCACTGAATTACCTTAAGAGCTTGCCAGTAAACACGCTGAAGATCGATAAGAGCTTTATTTTTGAAATGGAGATAAGCGCCAAGGATAAAGCTGTCGTTAAAACCATTGTCGAGCTGGGGCACAACCTCGGTTGTAAAGTCGTTGCAGAAGGTGTTGAAAATCAGGCAGCGCTAGATAACCTGACCTCTCTCAATGTTGATGCGGTACAGGGATTTTTCTTTAGTCAGGCGCAACCGGAAGATGCCATGATTGACTGGATTAAAGCGTTTTAAAAACCGGCGATACCATTAACTTACAATACAGGCTATATGCTCAATAGGGGTGTATTTTATAATCCCGTGACGCTTCCAAAGTTACTGGATTCCGGCTCAAAAGCATACCGGGATGACGGTATAATTTAATCTTTGTTTTTGATCTGACATTATTTAAAAACACATAATTAAAGCGTAAGCAACATAGCTATAATTAACCTGCAGCAGGTTGAAATATAAAATCCCCCTACTCTATGCAGATGTCAGTTAAAACTAAATAAACTATCACCCCTAGGTGCTTTTAGCCTGAACCCTACAACGATACATGCCTTGACTGTTAACCTAAGCGGCACTCGATTTCTTATTCCACAGATACGCGGCTAAGATCAACAGCGCCAACTGCACCAGCAGCCCCTGCAAGTTCGGGTAAACACCCAGTAGATCAATGCGTACAAAGTTCACCGGACTTGAAATAAGTACCCCGGCTTCCTGCAACGCAGCAACGCCTTTACCGGCAAATATAATCGCCAACACAAACATTAAACCACCGGTTACCGCAAAGAACTGGCGTAACGGTAGACGTACGCTATAACGCATAATCAACCATCCAAGCACCGCCAGTACACCAACGGCGGTAAGAAAACCACTGAATGCCATCGACTGCCCGGCCTCACTGGTTTGTGCCCAAAGCGCCTGATAAAATAGAATAGTTTCAAACACTTCACGATACACCGCAATAAACGACAACCCGGTCAAGGTCCATAACGTGCCTGAAGTCAGTGCCTTTTGCATATTATGATCGATGAATTTTTTCCAGTTTGCCGCACTGGTTTTATCGTGCATCCAGAAGCCGACATAGAGCAGTACCAGAGTAGCGACAATGGCGGCAATGCCTTCGGTGATTTCACGGGATGCACCAGAGATATCAATTAAAGACACCGATGCCCACCAGGTTAGCAGCCCCAGGGCTAAGGCACTAACCCAGCCAAAGTGAATATACTTTAAACCGTCCTGACGCTTAGTGCGCACCAGAAACGCCGCCAGTGCCGCAACGATTAACAGCGCTTCCAGACCTTCACGTAATAGAATAAAGAAAGCGCTGACAAATGCCGCTTCACCGGAAAGACGTGTACTACCCAGCAATTCATCTGCCGTTTCCAGCTTCTGAGTAATCAGCTCAATATCACTTTCAATCACCTGCAAACTTTGCGCACCGCGAATTTTATTACGCAGGCCGGTCATTAACCCTTCAATTTCAAGACGCAGCGGCTTATCCAGTGCATTGATATTCTGTTCAACCAGCTCAAAACCTTCCAGATATGCCTCTACTGCATATTTATAGGCAAGCTTATGCTGATTATTTTTATATGCGGTTAACACATCAGCCAAACGCTGTTTCGCAAAAGACAGTTTGGAACCCTTATCAAAAAACATTTCCGGGTGCAGACGCAAGTAAGCCATGATTCTGGCACCGTCATCTCCATACTGATCAGAAGCCTGATCTGGCGTGGTAATGGTCAACACATTAATATCCAGTAACGGGCTAGTACTAATATCAAGACTGGATGCCTGATCACTGGAAACATCAACCGCCATACTGCCGACATAAAATGCCAGAGACCATCGCTCTTCATCACTTAACTGATCATAAGCCAGCATGGCAGTGTCACTGACACCCTGGGTAATCGTACTGTGTAAACCAAATAGTGTGCGCTGATTGTAGCGCGCGACATCATGAAAGTTAATCGGTGGCGGGCTCATTCCAACCGCAGCAACCCCATCCCCATAGCCATCTACACCGTGACAAGATGCACAGTGCTCAGCATATAACGGCCTGGCTTTAGCTAAATCAGGCTGCTTACGGGGGACCACCTTAATGTCATAGGCATTGATAATTTTATGATGCATGCTCGACGTCAGCGTTTTAACATCTTTAGATGAAGCTTTCTGCTGTACCCATAATGACAATGTTTTTGCATCTTTGAGCAATTCAGGCTTAATATCCGATGCCGGTAAATCGACAAGCTGCTGGCTTATACCGGCTGAAAAATCAATCATCTCAGCATATTCTTCGGGATTCACCACCTCACCATCAACAACCGCACCACTGTAATCTACACCGACATAGTCGATTAACTGGAGCATTTGCTGAGTATTCGCCATTAGTGGACGGCTTAATAATAAACAAACGGCAAGCAAAGAACAGGAGATAACTTTCATACAGAATAGTCCAGCAACAATAGCATTAAAACGCTAATGATAACAATTATCATTAGCGTAATAAAGTTGTTTTCTAAAAAATCTCAACATAATTGAAAAAAATCAATTAAATCAAATTATTACTTAAGCAAACAGGTTTAATAAGTGATACTGCAATCAATAAATTATGTACTAAACTTATATGCAACAATAATAAGTAACAGCACGACAATTATCTTCGCTTAAATGAGAATACAATGCGCTTTAATAAACTTCCCCTGCTATTAGTGACAGGCTGGTTATTCTGCTTTCACGCCATGGTTTTAGCCGAAAGCACAAAGGCTACTCACCCTTTCGTGGTTACAGGTGTTATAAAAAATAGCAATAGTGCCATGCTACTTGAAAAATTCAGCCAGTATTTATCCAAACATGCTGATTACCCACTTAACGTCATTTACGCAGCAAACTACACTGACCTGACACACATAATGCGTCAGGACCCTAAAGCCATCGGCTGGACCTGCGGTGCACCGTATGTGCAGGACCAACAATCCGACAAACAACAATTAGTTGCCGTACCGGCTTTTAATCCTCAGGCCACTTACTACAGCGTGGTACTAACCCGCTCGAATCGCAAAGAAAAGACATTAGCTGATTTTAAAAATGCAGTATTAGCTTATTCTGACCCCAGATCAAACTCTGGATTTTTAGCACCGAAGTATGCCCTGTTCAAACAGAGCATAGATATGAAAAAGCATTTTCGACTATTACTTAATGCGGGTAATCATGAAGGCAGCATTGAGGCATTATTAAGTGGTCTGGCAGACGTTGCAGCTGTCGATGAATATATCTGGCTGGCTTATTTAAAAGATTATCCGCAAGCCAACCATAAATTACGTGAAATTGAGCGTATGGGGCCCTACCCTTTTACTCCTATTGTAGCCAGCCGGGGCGTATCACAACAACAGGTTAATAAATTAATGCATGCATTAACCAACATGCATAATGACCTTCAGGGCAAACAGATACTTCAACAATTTAATCTGGATAAGTTTGTTAATAAAAATCCGGACTTTTATAATCCAATACGTGACATGTTAAACGAAGTCGAAATTAAAACAGGGAATTGAAACAAACGTGATACATAAGCTCCAAAAGTGGTTACTCAAATCAATATCAAGACAGGTCAGCATACTGCTAGTGTTATTACTCAGCACTGCATTACTTCTGCCGGCCTTTTATTTTTATAATATACAGGAAACAGAAGCCAGCAAAACCACTAAGCAACTTGCTACACAGTTCATTAACTCATTACACACATCAATCTCAAAATCAGTGCACTTTAAAGACAACTATGGTGCATGGCAAATAATTAAAAATGAGCTTAACAATAATCAGCAACAGATAGATAGCGGTGGTTTTTTTAAAATAAGCGAGATTGCAATACTCGACAACAACAATCTGGTGTTTGCTCACAGCTCACCCGGCACTCACCCATTGCAAAAAAATTACACTGGCATCACGCCAACTGCAGCAGATTTAGCCGCAGAAAGTGACAATATATTATTCACCAGCATAAACAGCAGTGTTAATAAAAGCATACGGCTTTACAGCAATTTATCGTACCAGGGAAACCACAATGGCTTAATTCTAATTCAACTCGATCTAACGCTATTAAATAATTTTCATCAGAAACAAATTAAAAAATTCACCTTGTTCTTTATCATTACAGTTTCAGTTATTTTAATCATCGGTTATCTTTTTGGACACTGGATTAGTGCGCCGCTTAAAATCATCGAAGAATCATTACAGGATATAGGCAGTGGACGATTAAACATCTCAAAACTTCATTACCGCCATGATGAATATAAAAAGCTTGTCACCACGATAGAAACAACTGATAAAGAGTTGCATGAAAGCCATTCTAAGATTGACCTACTGCTCGACTCAACTGCTGAGGCAATATATGGCATAGACCTGAAAGGCAATTGCACTTTCGTTAACACCTCATGTTTAAGCATGCTCCGTTACACCGACAAACTGGAGCTCATTGGTAAAACAATAGGCCCGCTAATACATAGAACCACCAGCCGCTCTGCTACCGATGACATTATTGACACTTCCAGCATAGAAAATAAAAGGTACTCAAATGACGAAGTTATCTGGCGCAAGGACAACACCAGTTTTCCTGCAGAATACTGGTCTCATCCCATTTTCAAAGACAACGTATGTATCGGCGCCGTTATTACCTTTTTAGATACAACCGAAAGAAACAAAACCCTTAAAGAGTTAAAAGAACGGGAACAGGATTTATCCATCATGCTACATAGCATTGGTGATGCCGTTATAGCAACCAACACCAATGGTGAAATCACCCGAATGAACCCGGTTGCCGAGGAACTCACCGGCTGGTCATTTAATGATGCATGCGGCGAAAAAGTCAAAAAAATATTTCCCATTATCAATTCAACAACCCGCGCCTCTATTGAAAACCCAATTGAAAAAGTCATGGGCACAGGAGAAACAGTCTATCTTAGCAATCACACAACACTCATTTCAAAAACCGGCAAAGAATATCACATAGCAGATTCAGCCGCACCCATTCGAAATACCAACAACGACATACAGGGCATGATACTTGTATTTAATGATGTTACTGAACAATACATTATGCGTGCTGAGATAAGTGAACAAAAAGTTAAATTACAAAAAATTCTCGATGACTTACAAAGCATGGTCAGCATACTTGACCTGGACGGAACACTGACATTTATTAACAGCATGCCACTAAAAGTCAGCCACTTAAAAGAGGAAGACGTACTCGGCTTGAAACTATGGGACTTAAATTTTTTCAATTATAATGATGATATCAGACAGAGCGTAAAAAACGACTGCTTTAAAGCCGCTGCAGGCCACAGTACATTCAATGATATTGCACTTTCAACACCTGATGGATTATTCTGGATAGAGTTTTCGGTGCACCCGGTAACCAATTCAGCCGGTGACATTATTCAGCTGGTTGCAGAAGGCAAAGATATCAATAAACGTAAAGAGCAGGAAGAGGTACTACGTCGTTCACAGAAGATGGATGCAATTGGTCAGCTTGCTGGCGGCATAGCCCATGACTTTAACAACCAGCTTGGTGTAGTCATTGGTTATCTGGATATTTTGCAAAGTTCATTAACCAATGAAAAGCAACTTAAATGGATAGAAAGATCAACTCATGCAACGCTCAGATGCGTAGACCTAACCCGCCAACTATTAACTTTTTCAAGAAACAAGTCTACCGAAAAGAAGCCCTGTGACATAAATGCAATTTTAACAGAACTTCATACCATGATAGTTCGTACAGTAACACCGGAAGTCGAAGTTGAGTATTTTCTCAGTGAAGATCTCTGGCTAACTGATATTAACTCTGGAGATTTTCAGGACTCAATTTTAAATCTTGTAATCAATGCTCGAGATGTCATGCCAAAAGGCGGAAAGCTCATTGTCGAGACATCCAACAAATATCTCGATGAAGACTACGCCAGGAATCAACTCGACATTGAGCCGGGTGAGTATATTCAAGTCATGATCAGTGACACCGGTTACGGAATGGACAAAGCTATTCTAGAAAAAATATTCGAACCCTTTTTCACCACCAAAGATGAAGGCAAAGGCACCGGCCTGGGGCTTGCGATGGTATACAGTTTTGTTAAGCGTTTCGGTGGTGGTATACGCTTCTATTCTGAAATCGATATCGGTACAACTATACGCATATACCTTCCCCGCACTGTAACACCGGAAGTGGCTTACCTCGAAGCCGCAAACAGCACAGACTTACCCCGTGGTAATGAAACTATACTGATCGTTGATGACGAAAAAGACTTATTAGAATTAGCCTCAACATATTTAACCGATTTAGGCTACCAGGTTAAAACGGCAGACAATGCCCGTATGGCTTTGAATATTTTAGAAAATGACAATAGCATAAACTTATTGTTCAGTGATGTCGTTATGCCCGGCGGCATAAATGGATATGAACTAGCCGAACAAACTAATAAAAACTGGCCTGAAATTAAAATACTACTCACATCCGGTTTTACTTCTCGCGTTAACTCCAGCAAGAAACCATTGAAATTCGATCAAAAACTACTCAGCAAGCCATATAGAAAATCAGAGCTTGCATACAATATAAGACTCACTTTAGATGAGATAGACTAATGACAGCTCCTTTAGTAACTATTATTGATGATGAAATTGCACTGGTTGACTTTATTAGCCATGTTGCAGAACAAGCTGATTTCGCAGTTGAAAAATACAGCGATGCAACACTTTTCATGCAAGAATTTGAAAATGTTCCAGATGTTATTATTCTAGACTTAATGATGCCGGGTGTAGATGGTGTGGAAGTGATTCGATACCTTGCTCACGAACGATGCACCGCACAAATTATTTTAATGAGTGGTTTTGATAAAAGCGTATTACATTCTGCTCAGGAGCTGGCAAAAGAACAAAACCTGAATTTTTGCGGATGCCTGTCAAAACCCTTTCGAGCCAATGAGCTACATAAGTTTTTAAATGAAATAACAATCACGCCAAAATCTCCAACCAGCAAAGACTTTAACCAGCCACCCACCGTTAATGAGCTATATTCAGCTATCATTAATCATGAACTAATTATGAATTACCAGCCTAAAGTGGATCTAACTGATGGCAATTTATTATCTGTGGAAGCGCTGGTACGCTGGCAGCATCCAGAGCGCGGACTTATCCCTCCCTACTTATTTATTCCACTCGCAGAAAAACACAATTTAATTGATGACTTAACCTGGGAAATCTACCATCTGGTTTTATCACAGGCACAGGCCTGGCTGGCGCAGGGACTGGAAATAAAAATAGCAGTCAATATGTCAGCGATTACATTGAAAGATCTGGACCTTCCTAAGAAGATGATGGCACTGCTGGATCAATATAACCTACAACCTTCTCAAATTATTTTAGAAGTTACTGAAAGCGCTTTGATGCAAGAGCTGATCAAATCTCTGGACATCCTCACCCGTCTGCGTATGAAAGGCTTTAAGTTATCTATTGATGATTTCGGCACCGGATATTCGTCATTACTTCAACTTCACCGCATACCGTTTTCCGAACTAAAAATTGACGGTTCTTTTGTTATGGCAATGAATGATGATCCGGAATCACTGGCCATTGTCGAGACCGTGATTTTACTTGGCGACAAACTAGGCATGAACATTGTAGCTGAAGGCGTAGAAACCGTTGAGAACCTGCAGGAACTAATCAGAATTAAAAACAAAAATATGAGTGATAATCAGATCCTGCCAGAAACCCCCACAATCCGCAGACACTCCATGAATTTAGCCAGACAGGGATCCCGTATTTGCAAAAATCAAACCACAATGAATCGCAAAAAAAGCCTGAAGCAAATCACACAGGGCTTTCACAAGCGCAAAAAAACACTGCGGCTAATTGCACAGGGCTACCATATCTGCAGACCACAAACTGCAGAAAAAATAACCGAATGGTTTTTACAGAAAAATCATAAGAAGTATTCATTGTAGTACTATTCTATATTCACAATAGCTACGGCTGGCAATTAAATAATGTTGTTTTTAAATTAATTTATAGTTGATTAAAAATCACTCATAACAACCTTCATCGCATTCATTAATTACTGTTTTTAAAAACTCAAATTAATAGAACTCAAATATAACTACGGCATCACCTTCAACCCAGAAAATAAATTTAGCATGCCACACAGTATCAGCACCATCTAACCCGTTGTTACTGATTTTAAAACATCTGATGCCAACCTGACAGACTTAAGATTCTAAAAAAATCGGGTCCTTCTAAAATAGAAGAACCCGATTCGATATACTTGCAACCATCATTAACTTTAATGTACTTCAAGTATCGCCGCTGTTTATCAACAAAAACTTAATCCGGATATTTTTGTTTAGAAAACGTTTCATACAGTACCGGTACGACAAATAGTGTTAACAATGTTGCACTCACCAGACCACCAACCACAACCGTTGCTAATGGTTTTTGTATTTCAGAGCCTATGCCATTCGAAAGTAATAATGGTATCAAACCTAACGCTGATGTAATTGCGGTCATTAATACCGGTCGCAAGCGTGACAACGCACCTTCAAACACACTATCGTGCATCGATTGCCCTCCTTCAACCCGCTGATTAATCGAACTTACCATCACCACACCATTGAGTACGGCAACGCCGAGCAAAGTAATAAAACCAATCGAGCCCGGAACAGATAAATATAAACCGGAAATATATAATCCGGCAATACCACCAATTAATGCCAACGGTACATTCAACATAATTAATAAAGCCTGGCCGACAGAATTAAATGCAAAATAAAGCAGCAAAAAGATTAAGCCCAGTGAAATCGGTACAACAATCATCAGCCGTGCCTGTGCACGTTGCTGATTTTCAAACTGCCCACCGAACACCACGGTATATCCCGGTGGCATATCAATTTCATCATCAATACGTTGTTGTAGCTCAGCAACCAGCCCCCCCATATCACGGCCTTCGACATTACTCTGAATAACCACCCGACGCTGCACATCATCACGACGAATTTGCGGCGGACCGGTTTCAATTTGAACGTCGGCAACATCACCGAGTTTTACCCATGCACCACCCGGTGCCTGTAAAATCAGATTACGAATAGCTTCAACATTATTACGATACTGCTCGCCGAGTCTGACGTAAATATCATAACGCTCATTGCCATTAATCACCTGCCCGGCGGTGCGGCCACCAATAGCATCTGCAACCATATTCATCACCTGCGAAACCGGTATACCATAACGTGCCAGCACATCACGATTCGGTCGTACCGATAATTGTGCTTCGCCGCCAATTTGCTCCATGGCAACACCACGGGTGCCATCTACGGTTTTAACCAGCGCTTCAATTTCTGCACCCTTTTTCGCCAGCATATCTAAGTCCGCACCAAATAGCTTAATCGCTAACTGAGCGCGAACACCGGAAAGTAATTCATCAACCCGTGTTGCAATAGGCTGTGAAAATGAAAATAACAGCCCCGGATGTACAGACATTTTCTGTTCCATCAATTTTTGTAAGTCCTGCCGGTTTTCTGCACTGCTCCATTCACTCACCGGCAACAGTCCGACAAAAATTTCGACATTGGAAACCGGCTCAGGATCACCACCGATTTCAGCACGTCCGACCCGACTAGTTGCATAAATAACTTCTGGAAAAGTCAACAATGCCGCTTCCATTTTACCCGCTACTTTTAGCGAAGTATTAAGACTTGACGAAGGCGCCAGAGTAATTCTAATATTCAAAGTCCCCTCTTCCAGCTCCGGTACAAACTCGGTACCCAGAAACGGCACTAAAACCAGTGAGCTCACAAACAACACAATTGCACTCACCACCACCAGACGTTTATTTTCCAGTGCCTGCTTTAAACGCAAACGATATTGTTTGGCGATGGGTTTTAATACAAAACTTTCTTTCTCCACCACACCGTTTTTAAACAAATACGTTGCCAGTGCAGGAATCACCATAATCGCGACGATTAATGAACCTAACATTGCCAGCAGAATAGAAATCGCCATCGGTTGAAACATTTTTCCTTCAACCCCTTCAAGCGCAAACAGAGGTGCAAATACGATGGTTACGATTAACACTGCAAAGAACACCGGCCGCGCCACTTCTTTTGCTGCCTGTTGAATACGCAAACTCATGCCACGTCTATCATATTCTGCATCGTTAGGGTCTACATCAGTTTGTGACCCATCTTTTTTATTGCGTTGTTCATGATCCTCATCCGGATGCGTAAGATGACTAAATATATGTTCCATCATTACCACCGAACCATCTACCAGCATACCAATGGCAATGGCTAAACCACCCAATGACATTAAGTTAGCAGACACATTCCAGTAAGCCATTGCCATTAACGCCAGGCCGATGGAAATAGGAATAGAAAGCAACACCAGAAAGGTTGCTCGAATGTTCATCATAAATAGTAATAAGATAATAATGATAAGCACAAACGCCTGCATCAGCGCGGTAATAACCGTATCTACCGCCGCATCAACCAGACTCGCCTGATCATAAAAAGGTTCAAGCGTAACGCCGTCAGGCAATGCAGTTTGAATTGCAGCCATACGCGATTCAATGCCTTCGATAGTGGCTTTGGTATTAGCGCCTAAACGCTTTAATACCACACCTGCAACCACTTCACCCAGCGCTTCAGGATTACCATCCGCATCACGACGCGTAATCGAAACCGCACCCTGACGAATCTCAGCACCAAAGCCAACATTTGCAACGTCTTTTACTTTTATGGCAACGCCATCGACAATTTTCAACGGTACGTTACCGATATCACGCAAACCTTCTTTGCCACTGCGCACCCAGCCAACACCACGAATGATTAACTGCTCATCACCACGGTCCATATACCAGCCACCCGCATTGCGATTATTCTCTTCAATCGCCTGCGCTACATCGTCACCGGTTAAGTTGTAAGCCAGTAAGCGTTGTGGCACTAGCTGTACCTGATACTGGCGCACTTCACCGCCAAACGATAGTACTTCGGTAACACCACCTACCGGCATTAATAATAACTTCACAATCCAGTCGTTATAACTTCGCAGTGTTGTTGCATTATATTTGACCGGGTCATCTGCCCGTAGAATATATTGATACACCTGTCCGAGGCCAGAAGTATTGGGGCCGATACCCGGCGTACCAATACCATCAGGAATATCTTCACGCGCCGTTTGTAACCTTTCGAAAACTAACTGGCGTGCAAAGTAAATATCCGTGCCTTCTTTAAACACCACGGTAATCACAGACAAACCGGTTTTAGAAATGGAGCGCACTTCTTCAACATCCGGCAAACTGTACATCACCGCTTCAATCGGAAAGGTAATTAACTGTTCAACTTCTTCCGCAGCTAATCCGCGTGCTTCGGTGTTTATCTGCACCTGCACATTAGTTACATCCGGAAATGCATCGAGATTTAATTTCGGCAGAATCATGGTCGCCCCGACCATCATCGCAAGCAGGGCAATAATGACTAACAGGCGGCTGCCAACCGCCATATCGATTAATTTATTTAACATAGCAGACAGCCCTAGTGATTATGAATTTCAAAACCGCCTTTAGCGATTTCAGACTGAACAAAAAAAGCACCTTCAACCACAACTGACGTGCCCGCTTTTATGCCTTCGATAATAGCCTTACCGTCGGTAACTCTCAGCAGCTCGATTTCAACGCCTTTAAACTCACCGGCTTCATCCTGCTCAACCAGCACCTGCCAGTCACCATCCGGACTACGCAGCACGGCTGCTTCCGGCACGGCTAACGCCTGCGTATGATTTGATGTTTCAATCTGGGTATTCACAAACAGCCCGGGATGCAATGTATCGTTTTTATTTTCAACCAGTAAACGAATGCCAGTGGTACGCGTAATTTCATCTAATGAGTGATTTATCTGCGCGACTTTGGCCGGATAAACTTTACCGTTAAACTTAACACTGGCACTGTTACCCACCTCTATTTCATGGGATATTACCGGTGCAACATTGGCCACAACCCACAGGCTGGACTCATCAGTTATACGAATCAACTCCTGCCCCGGTTCAGCTTGCTGACCTAAAATATAATTTTCTTTAAGTATGGTTCCATCACTGGTTGCAACCAGTTCAAAACGACCGTTTGCACGTGAAAAGTCTTCACTGGCAAGCAGCGCTTCAACCTGCCGCGAAGTCATTCCGTAAGCTTTGACTTTAGCTTTGGCTAATTCAAATTTTATTTTTGCCTCGGTATGACGTCGTGCAGAAACAACTTTACGGCCAAGTTTTTTCACCCGTTGCCATTCACGTACCGATACCAGCAACTCACCCTGTGCTTCTGCCATTTCAACACTGGAAAGCGTCACCAATGGTTGTCCTTTTTTAACTACCTGCCCCAGCACTACATGACGATCAATCACCTGTGCAGAAATACGTGGTGTAATCGATGCGGTTTTATAAGTATTAAAACGCACTTCACCCGGCGCTTTAATCGCACTATTAATTAACTGTGGTTGTAAAGCCTTTACCACAATACCTGCTGCCTGCATTTGCTCACGGCTTAATGTCGCGACACCCTCATCGCCATGTTCATCATGCCCGCCATGACCACCGCCGCCTTCTTCTGCATGATCGTCATGATCTTTTTCGGCTTCATTTTCATCATGATCATCGTGTCCGGCTTCATCTTCATGCTCGTCTTTAGCGTCATGCTCGTCATGATTTTCATGTTCATCTTTATGATCTTCTTCACCCGCATCATGAGCATGTTGTTTATGCGAATTTTGCGTATCATCGTGTTTATCATTATGATCACCAGCTGCCAATGCAACGGGTACGTTAACCAATGCGCCACTGATCACCAGTAGCATAAATAATGTTTTGCTATTCATGTTCTTCAATCCTGTTTAGTATTAACTGGCGTAATAATTTCAATGTCCAGCCAGTTATCAATAGTGTTTGTCTGACTCATCCAGTCGAAGGCGACCTGCCAGAGTTGATTGCGTAATTCAAGACCCGCCGCCTGTGTTTCTAAAGCCTGCTTGAGTTGCAGTAAATAATCTGCGGCACTGATATCACCGGACTGCCATAACTGTTTAATCAACACTAATTGTTGATCTACACTGTTGCGACTATTTTCCCGCCAGCTATCCCAGGCATTTAATAAATACTTATAACGTTCAGTGGTAATAATTAAGCGCCCGCGTGCTTCACGATAAGCCAGTTGGGTACGTTGTTGACTGGCAATTAAACTCTGCTGTGCCGCATCGACTTCTGCACTAAAACTATTACGTACATTTAAGGGGATGCTCAGGTTAAATCCAATTAAATCTTCATCACCTTCGCTACCGGCTCTGACACTAATTGTTGGATCCCAGGCTTTTTCACTTTTACGTAATTCAACCTGTTTACGTAAAACGTCCACATCCATAAGCTGCGCACGAATAACCGGCAATTTTTGTAAAAAGGCTTCAAGGTTCTGGCTTAACACCGGCTCGGGTAACTGCTCAGGCAATGCGGGCAAACTAGCCGGCAGAGTTCCCAGTACCGCACGTAATGTTTCCCGCGCTTCGATAGCATTAGATAGTGTGCCTGCCTGTTCCATTAATGCCTGATTGTATGCAAGTCGAGCCAGGTTCAGCTCAACCTGATTTAAATCACCCGCCTGATAACGTTGCTCGGCAATTTGCTGAAACTCCTGCATCAATTGCAGGGTTTGTTTACTCAGTACGGCTAATTCACTACCGGTTTGATACTCGGCAAAACGACTTAATAATTTTTTAATAAATGCCTGGATCGCCATTTCATAGGTAGCAAGAGCTTTATTCAAACGCGCATTAGCGACCAGATTACGACTGCCACGTTTATCACCCCAGTCGATAGTTTGACTGATGCCAACACTTTGTGTGGTAACACTGGCGTCTTCGTAATCAAATTCAAGTTGCGGGTTATATATGGCCTGATCAGATGCACGCAAGGCAGCTTTAGCCGATTGAACATCTGCTTTAGCCGCCAGCATATCCGGGTGATTCGCTATACTCTTAATAATAACGCCGGTGAGTGCTGCTGGCGCTTTTTTTACTGTCACCGCGGTAACGCTATCGGCGAATGCACTGGTATTCAATAGCATCGCGCCTGATAACAAAGATACCCACGCAAGCAATTGCCGGGGATTAAAAATCTTCATGTGTAATTCCTGATTAAAAATGTAAAACAAAAAACGCATGTGACAATGTCACAAGTTAGGCTTTTGAAAAATTAATCAGGCTTGTGGAGGTTGAAACGGGGGCTCTAAATCAAGAGAATGGAACTGTACGCTAAAAGCCGGTGCTGCAATAACTGAAGTCAGTTTAGCAACCGCAGTCGGCTGACTGATAAAACCAATCATATGCGAAGAAATATGACAAAAGTGATCACAACTGGATTCATCAACGCAACTGGCTAAAGTAACTTCAGCATCTGACGATGACTGAGAATGAATAAGATGTGACTCTGAAGTATCCTCATTATAGATATTCATTGCCGACACCAGATTAACGGCCAGCAAATTTAATATAATAAATAAAATGAGGATGGGAGATTTCATAGCTGCGAACTATCGCACGGATACCGGTTTTTATCAAATAGAGTGTTAATTGACTGGCCTATACTCTGAAGGTTCATACTATTTACAGCAATATACTGATAAAAACTAGCCTGCAGAGAGTTTTTATCCTGCTTTTTACTACACTATATTTATAATTGAGATAACAATCACAAATACAACGCTATTCTTTAGGTGCGTTTTAGCACATAGCCAGTGCTAAAAATTGATTTAACATTAAATAAGATCTACAATCATTTGAAATTACAAGGTTTTCGCAAATAACGACTATTAAAAAACAGCATTATTACCGCTTTGAGGTTTACCCATGCAACACTTACCTAAAATTTTAGGCATCAGTCTGGCTCTATCTTCATCTGCCTTATTCGCTGCAGAATATGAAATCAATACTTTTATGAGCATTGGTGGAGCATACACCGATGCAGAAGGTCGATACTTACAGTCGATCGATGACAGCCTCACACTTGAGTATGATTCAAAATTTGGTGTTAACCTGCGAACTCAGGTAACAGAAGATATAGAAGGTGCGGCTCAGTTAACCGCGAATGGTCGAGATGGCACATTTGAACTGGAAGCTGAGTGGTTTTATGCCAGTTACTCTATTAATGAAAATGTGCGCGTTCGAATCGGTAAACTTAATCTACAAACCTTCCTGCTCTCCGATTATATTGAAGTCGGTAACTTATACCCCTGGGTTCGCCCACCAGAAGAAGTCTATGCCTTAAACCCTATGCGTAATTTTCCCGGTGTTGAGTTTATGCACATTAGCCGGTTCGGTAAAAGCACAACCTTAACCAGTCAGTTTTTTATTGGTTCAGCGCAGGTCGATATTTCTGATGCAACCCGCTTTAAAGCCAAAGATGGTTATGGCATGAACTTCCAGTTAGATACGCCAAACTTTACCTTGAGAATTGGTGGTATTACGCCAGTCGTGGAACTCAATCAGGATCATGTACTTACACATGATATTAATGGAGCCCCTGTTTTTCAGTCACGCGGTGGCACACTCGATGAAGATGACCGCATGTTAATGCTCACCGCCGGATACTCTTTCGATATAAATAACTTTATCGGTTATGGTGAATACATTGATGTCACCGCTGATGGTGTAACCGGGGCTATTTTTCCGGATCAAACTGGTTACTACGTAACCTTTGGTTATCAGGCGGGTAACTTCCTGCCCTTCTTTACTATAGCCGCTAATGACGGTAAATCTAATTATGCACCACTGTCTGACCCTAATTCTCCGGCTTTTGCTTTTCAACCTAACCCCTTAGTGATTCAGGAAAGCATCAGTCTGGGCCTACGCTATGACATCAATGAATATGCCGATATAAAGTTCGAAGTAAAAAGTGTTGATCCGACACAGGACCCTGACCTGCCCGTGGGCCAAGCGTTTAATGCTGGCTGGAGCATCGGCCCTGGGCAGGGCGAAGACAAATATGCCGTTTATAGCCTAGTCTTTGATATGATTTTCTAATCTGACTTTTGAAAATATTCCGGAATAATGATGATTCAGCGACATTTGACCCTATTATTTAAGACCCTGATACTGTGTTTTATACTGAACAGTTTTTCCGGTATTTCGCTTGCCTATGATTTTTCATCCGGTGTTTTTGAATTTCAGCAAAAACTCGCTAAAAAAGGTAATCCAGAAGCCCAATATAAACTCGGAAATATGTATGAAAATGGTCAGGGCGTAAAAGTCGATTTAAATGCGGCCACTACCTGGTACAAAAAATCGGCTGCGCAAAATAACGCTGCTGCTAAAATGCGTTTGACTTATGTTGATATTAAACGCAGCGGTTACAATAAAGCCAAACACAAAAACTGGTTAAAAAAACTCCAGCAAGATGCAGCAGCTAAAGATGGAGAGTCATTGCTTCTACTGGCAACGATGCATAAAAAAGGCATCGTCGTTAAAAAAAATCTTAACAAATCAGCCAGCTTATTTAAAAACGCCAGCATACGCAATGTTCCCGGTGCAGAAGCTGAACTCGAAGCCGTAAACTCACTAATCTATAACAACAAAAGCAAACAGCAACAAAAGCTCAAAGCACAAAAAGCTAAACAGGAGCAGACTCAAATAGAACAGGCAAAGAAAGAAAAAGCCCGTAAGAACAAAACTAAAAAAGACAAACAACTGGTAAAGAATCGAAAAGACGCGGAGCAGCGTAAGAAACAACAGGCTGCTCAAAAACGAGCAGAACGTAATCGCATCAACGAGCAGGACCAGAAAGCCCGCGAAGCAGCCGAAACAAAACGCCGGGAACAAGCCCGAAAAGATGAACAACGCCGTGCCGCCTTAGCCGCCGAGCAAGCCAAAGCTAAAACCAAAAAACAGGATCGCGTTGAAGGCGCACCATTGATTGACAAAAGTAAATGCAAAGGTAAAAAAGCCCGCTTCCTGACGATGTGTCGGTAAATAATAATTTTAATTGCGCACTTAATAGTCATTTGCGTTTTAACGTTGGCTTTTTCTTTTCAACTATTTACTGATTTAGCAATGGTGTATTAAATCTCAAGCGAGAGCATTATCTATAGCTGACTTGTTAGTCGATACCCGCAGACTAAAAAACGTTTATTTACACATAAAAACCCGGCCCGCAAAATATTCGGACCGGCTTTATTTAAGTACTAACTGTTTTTCTTGCTACTCCAGCCAATCCAATTAAACCACTAGCAAACAACCAGATTGCACCGGGAACAGGTACTGGCGACTGTAAACTTGCTGACCAGTCATCACTTGGAATACCTGATCCAGACCACGAACCGTTAATAAAATTTGTACCCAAATCATCTAAAATAGCAAAATAGTTAGCCGTCACTATTCCTGATGCGGGAGCAACCAGTTCAAAGCCACTCAAGTTAAGCGAATTATCAGCGGATAATGTACCAGTAAAATTTTCCCGTCCAAATGAACCATTGCTTCCTTCCCAGAAAAAGTAACCTTCAAGTAAAAAACCTGCACCACTTGCAACCTGAGATTCAAACGTCAACGTAGAACCATCCCATGATAAACCGGCATTATCCGTAGCAGAAATTATCCAGGTACCATTGGTTGCATCAAAACCAACAGGAATTGCGTGAGCAGTATTTGACATTAGCATTATTGAGCCACTAACGAGCACAGCCTTAAATAATGAACGAAATCGTTTATTCATTTTATTCATAACTTTAATCCTTAATTTATAAATAATTAGTATTAAAACAACTTAATGACTTGAGTTAATTTCCCATAAGCTCTCCTTAGTTATGAAATTTCAAAGACTTTAGTGAACAAAGACAAACATCAGAGAGTTAAACAAATAATTATCTGGCCTAATAACTTATGGCCATGATTTTGTGTTGAATATAGATATGATAGAAATATAGAGTATGTTTTTTTCATTTATCAGCCTCCCTGCTTTTTCTATATACTACATAACCTGCAGATTGTGCACATCACTCGTTTGTGTGAGATATGAAATAGACTTTTCACTTAATAGCGTTTATCCTGCAGACTGTGTTTAGCTACAATATAGTGCTCAAATTTAATTTTAATGCTAACCGGGCATTTAAATAACAGCTGTATGAAAATGTAATTTTATACCTGAGTATCTAAAATAAAAGGATGTAAAAATGTCAAAAACAACTCAATTATTAAGTCTTTCACTATTTAGTTTTGCGTGTATGTCATCAGTTACCTATGCTGACGAGTCAGATCAGTGGCAACAGTTTCGTGCCCATAAAGGCATGCAGGAACTGGATGCTCAGTTTGACCAACCCAAAGCCGAACCTGAGGTCCGCATAGTTGAAAAAATTATCGAAGTTGAAAAAATCGTTGAAGTTGAGAAGGTTGTTATTCAGGAGGTGGCGGTTACACACCGTGAACCTCAGCCTGCCGAGGTCGTACCTGCTTCTGATGCAGATATCACTGTAGAATCAGATGGTTATGTTTTTACTCTGGGCAACTGCCAGATGTCACGCCGGAATATTAAATGTGATTTGAAAATCATGAGTGCGGAACGCGATGGAAACTTATCCCTGTACTCTGCCAACGGATCATATCCGACAAAACTGTTTGATCGAAATGGCAATGAATATATACCCAGTAAAATATCTATGGGCAATAAATCTCATAATAATTACATTAAAAATCAATATATTGCAGGCGTAACCGCTAAAGGCTCAATCAGTTTTGAAAACATCGATAAAAGTACTCAGTCGATTGCACTGTTAGACTTAAGTTACCACGATTATGCAGATGGTAAGCCTAAACATATTAAATTTCGTAATGTTAATCTAAACCTTTAAAAAATGAATCACTTAGCTAACAGGGCAGTCAGGTGATGCCCTGTTAACCAGGGCGGCTAATTGTGGACGGCTAGTTGTCTGCTACTTATTGAGTTTTGTCATAAACCGATAACCGAGTGCCAGTACAATAAATAGCATGCCGATCAGTAATAGAATTAACCCACCGGAAAAAGACTCAGTTTCTGTATGCCTGCTAAAGTTCAGCGCATAAGCATGCAGTGGGCATACCAGCAATGCCAGACATAACAATATTGAATTAATAAATAAGCTTTTTTTATACATGTTCTCAAACAATCTAATTAATTTTAACCTTAATAGTAAGAGAAGCTAAGTAAGATATTATTCCATTTATTTTATGATCTGCCTTTTTAAAGCCACTGAAAAAGCCACTGAATTCGTGTCTTCGCAGGTATACGTAGAAACCAGTACTATTTCAAAACAGCCATTTCGATTGTGTATATATCCACGCGCTAATAATATGATTTAATATTTAGTTACATGGCAGACATTCAAACCATCATCTCGGTAAGCTTTTAAGCCGGGATCCAGTAACTTTTTACTAAACAAAAAATAATGATTCTATAATTTTAAGAAACAAAAAAATAACGCGAAACAATTCTAAACTCTTGCGCTAAAAAAACAGTTAGCCTCCTGGCACAGAAACTAAACACTTAATCAAGTTCCATTGATGCCTTCACACACCGCAACACTTCATAGTCATATTGGCCATCTAAATGATCAAAAACAGGCTTAAGTTTTTTTGCTTCATCACCCAGCTCCAGAATAGTATTTTGAATAAGAGCTATTTCGTTTTGCGGAATACTCACTACATCATTTAGCAACACACTACCCTGCTCAATAAGCTTCGCTAAATGATTGATTACTGTAGACTGGGTTAACTCTCTTTGTGCTGAAATTACAGATACATCCATTCCACTTTTAAACAACAACAAAGTTTCTTCAAGCGTATCTGTTTTATTTGAATCATGACTACTTTCAAAATCTCTCAGCACTGCCAGAAAATCATCGGCATACTTTTCCAGCTTACTGACACCCACTCCACTGATACCTGAAAACTGCTGATGATTCTGTGGCATACGATCCATCATATCCATTAACGTTGAATCATGAAAAATAACAAATGGAGGCACCCCCATTTCTTCTGACAGCTGTTTACGTGTTGCACGTAATGCTTCCCATAACTGATTATTGGAAATATTTTTAGCTTGTGCCTTGCGAGTTTTAGTTTTGCTTTGCAACATTTGCTTACGCAGGTGCAAACTAGTTTCACCTTTTAATACAGCCCGGCAAGTTTCAGTTAATAACAGGCTACCATGTCCCTGCACATCTACATTCAATAGATTGCGGGTAATTAACTGACGAAATAAATTTCGCCATTGTTTAGCATTAAGTTCATCACCAATACCAAACACGCTTAATTTATTATGGCCATTATTAATAATACGTTCATTGTCTTTGCCGAGTAATACGTCGGTTAAATAAGCCACTCCGAATAACTGCCCGGTACGGTGTACCGTCGACAGGGCTTTTTGCGCAGCAACACTTGCATCCCAGGTTTCCACCGGCGTAATACAGGTATCGCAATTACCGCAGGGCTGCTTTAAATCATCGCCAAAATATTTCAATAATGACTGTCGCCGGCAAGTGGTGAGTTCGGCAAAGCCCAGCATGGAGTCCAGCTTATGTCGCTCTACCCGTTTATGAGCTTCATCGGCTTCGGATGACTCCATCATCTGCTTAAGCATAATGACATCCTGTAACCCGTACATCATCCACGCATCAGAAGGTTGTCCGTCGCGCCCGGCACGACCAGTTTCCTGATAGTAGGCTTCAATACTTTTGGGTAGATTTAAATGCGCAACAAATCGCACATCCGGTTTGTCTATGCCCATACCGAAGGCGATGGTAGCCACAATAATAACGCCATCTTCGGATAAAAATCGCTGCTGATTTTTTTGCCGTATCTGTTGAGATAAACCCGCATGATACGGCAATGCATCTAACCCTTTATCACTTAAAAATTCGGCAATTTGCTCAACTTTTTTGCGCGACAGACAATACACTATGCCGGCTTCACCTTCATGTTCATTCTGGATAAATCGATACAACGCATCACGGGCCGTACCCTGATTTTCCGACACCCGGTAACAGATATTTGGCCGGTCAAAACCCGAAATAAAACACTCGGCATTGTTCAATGAAAGCCGGTGAATGATTTCCTCGCGAGTTGTATCATCAGCGGTAGCGGTTAAAGCAATACGGGGGATACCGGGAAAGCGCTCATGTAACACCGATAGCTTTATATATTCCGGTCTAAAGTCATGACCCCACTGCGAAACACAATGCGCTTCATCGACCGCAAATAAAGCCACCGGCGAACGTTCGAGTAAATTTAAAAATCGCTCAGTCATCAATCGTTCAGGGGCAACATACAACAGATCAATTTCACCATTGAGCAAATTATTTTCTACTTCCTGTGCTTCAAAACCATCTAATGACGAATTCAGAAATGCTGACTTCACCCCCAACTGTTGCAGTGCATTCACCTGATCCTGCATTAATGCGATTAATGGCGACACCACAATACCGACGCCGTCACGTGCCATTGCCGGAATTTGATAACACAGGGATTTACCACCACCGGTAGGCATCAATACCACCGCATCTTTACCGGCAATCACTTGCTCGATGATATTTTTCTGATGGAAGCGATATTCAGAATAACCGAAGGTGGACTGGAGTATTTGGAGGGCAAGTTCTGACATGGGTGGGACTTTACTTTGTCAGCTCATATAAGGCTAGTATTTGTTAAGCAGAAGAAAGATAAAGGCATTTGGCGAAAATAGATAAGGTCACCGACCCCAGCTTACTGGTTATGGCGCATCCCCGATATTAGGTAACTGAAATAGCGGGGTCGGAGCCAGCTAGCCGGGGTCGCAATAGCCGGGGTCGGAGTCAAATTTGATTTAGCATCATTACA
>CAZHEA010000009.1:0-1772 GCA_964531165.1 uncultured Thiotrichaceae bacterium | reverse complement strand
TAGCCGGGGTCGCAATAGCCGGGGTCGGAGTCAAATTTGATTTAGCATCATTACAGGTCGATTTGGACTATATATCAAATTTGACTCCGACCCCTGATAATTGACTCCGACCCCTGATAATTAACTTTACTTTGAAGGCCAGCATAAGGCCAGCGCTACGATACTGACGAGGACAATTAATATGATGAGTTCGATTAGCATGATATTTAGTATGGTTCAGTTTAGTTAATATGCTCTGAACGAGTTTACCCTGCCTAGGCTCATCTCCCTCGGGGAAAGGTCTTGTTTTTTAAGCCCTGTCCCCTGTTGTAATGCCATCAAAAGTATTACGAGGTCGACGTACACTGCCAACTCCTGGTGGTATGGGTTAAGGGGACAGGGCGCAAAAAGCGGCGACCTTTCCCCGATAGAAGGAACTTGACAGAAATATAAATAGCCGGGGTCGGAGTCAAATTTGATTTAGCATTATTACAGGTCGATTTGGACTATATATCAAATTTGACTCCGACCCCTGATAATTGACTCCGACCCCTGATAATTAAAGCGAAAATCAGCATAACCGAAGGTGGACTGTAATATCTGTAAAGCGAGCTCTGACATATTTAAGCTTAAAATGTGAGTAGCGGACTTTACTTGCTGGGCCACAATAAGGCCAGCGCGACGATGCCGACCAGAACAATTAATATAATGAGTTCAATTAACATAATGATAAAAGACTAAAATCGAAAGCTATTTTCCGCTGATACACGCAAAATATCGCCTGATTCTAACCTTAACTGTAATAAACCCCGGGTATCCAGCTTTTCTTCACCACCCGGGTTTTCTCCATATCCACTTCATCATCATTAACAAAGGTAAAGTTATTCCAGCCAATACGCACTATATCTTTATGCCTGAGCAATTGCTGCCCATCAATCTTTTGCTCATTTATATAACAGCCATTGGTACTACCCAGATCTTCTAATACATATTTAAGCACGCCCTGCTCATCTTTAAGGATAACCACCTGTGCATGCTCAGCACTCACCGCCAGATCATCGATCATCACCTGATTAACGCTGGTGCGGCCAAATTTCAGGCCACTACCCTCTATATTAAAGCGGTTGGCAACTACGCCATCCATTAGCTGAACCATTGAAGCCATTGATATAACCTTTTAAACACATGAATTCGAAGACAAAATCCTAAACTTTTCTGTCCTCTCACACAAGACGGTGATTCTATTTTATGTCAATTTATGTATAATACGCCCCGCGTAGAAAAGTACATTGTAATATTGCTATATTCTTATGTATTAAGTTTCGATTGATCGGGCGAATTTGACCTTAATCAATCTCAATATTGATATATATCATTAAGCTTTACAGGACTTTGAATATAATTCAGCCCGCTTATGCGCAAAGCTGATAAATATTTTAGACGTGAATAATAAATTCTGACCAGTGGTCGATTATTAAGTTCAACGGCTAAAATCAGCTGTCAGATTTTACAAAGCGGCTATCTCAGAATACAAGTAGTTGAAATAACTCACTTATATTCATTACAGATGTTGAAATAACAGTTTTACTGGCTGGCTAAAATAAAGTAAAAACAGGCACTTATAGCCTGCTCAAACAGTAATTTGTAACTTCAGCAGCGGTTCGAAAGATAGCTGGTTTTTTTTGGTCTATATAAGGTTCTCATGCCTTATATTCACCGTTTTAACGGGTTGCTGCTCGCAGCATTTAACTCACAGAGGAGACGTTCTCGTGCAAGCTTCGCTTGATCAGAAG
>CAZHEA010000008.1:0-70640 GCA_964531165.1 uncultured Thiotrichaceae bacterium | reverse complement strand
CCTTAGTCGTAATCGAAGCGCCGCCCTTAACATCTAAAACAACTCGTGTATAAAGTGTGTCACGATTCATTCTGATAACATCTTGATTATCTGCATTGGTAAGCTCTCTTACCGGCCTTACAATATTAACTTTCCCTTTTGATTGATCGATTTCTTTAAAAAAAGCTCGGGTCGAATCAGCATGAATAAAATTTTTCGGCGTAATAACAACATCACTGCTTTTTTTCTGATTAGCCTCAACTGCGGTGGCTAATCCTATTAACGATAAGAAAATGACGCCAAAGATTGGTGCTTTAAGTTTATACATTTTGATTCCTCGTTACTTTTTCAGTTTAATTTAATGGGTGAAGACTTTTTAAATCTATAACTTATGACGATAATTTATTTATGAACTTTTCTCGAATGTTGCCATTACAGTCAAGCCATAAAATCGCAATATTTTTAATCTATTTCATATACTAGCATTTCATGCTCTCGCGTAATCTATGGCTTAACTTTAAAGCAATGATAGCTTAATTAAACAGCGAATGCTTACCATTGCACGACACTATACCGTGATTACATATTAGACAGCAGGCATATTGTTATTTGTGGCAGCGATATGCGTGGAATCAGCCGATGAGCTCTGCATTGCACTTTGATGATCTGAATCAGAATGGCCTGAATCAGGAGAGCCAGCACTTTAACCCTATAGGTAAATAGCGTTTTAATTTATAAGTATTATCACCCTCTGATAATTACTCTTTATAATATAGCCGAATTTCATTTGTTCATCCATACCGATTGATCAGAACGGTTCATGGTAATAGCCGGGGAATATATTTTACGATGAAGCCCTTAACATCAGTTAAGGCAGCATCATTTAACTCAACCACATATTTTTCATTATTGGCCGGCATCACCAGGCTAATTTTAAACTTAACACCTTCAGTTTTTTATTATCGAGACCAATTGCGGGAGACAAACATCACTTCAGATTTACTACCAAACAAATACAGTGCCTGATTAACTTTTCTGGCCTCCTCCAGTGCTCCCCGTAATGTGTAAACATTATGAACGGCACCAGTATTACTTTCTGCAGCCAAAAATGCTTTCATATCGGGAAACCAGGCATTCCTTTTCGCCTATACTTCGGTGCCCGGTGTATTTTAAAAAACCATTTTAATACCACCAACGGTTAACTCTTCGATATCTTTTTAAATTAAGACTAATTAAGACAGTGGATGCTATTAAACTTGGTGTACCGCCGCTGTATTTTTACGATAGCCTGATCAACACGGGAAAACCGATCACGCAGGGTTAACACACCATACCAATAAAATGAACGACGGGTCATCACTTTACTCAAATTTACCATTATCTGTTTGTATTTGAGTGTCGCGATAAAACCTTTTTCTATTTTTCAAAATCACGTTTGTCTAAAAAGGCATGTGTCTCACGCTGTATTTCTGTGCACCGACTGCAAACTTCAATGGAAGCTTACCTTTTGCTTTACTATTATTAATTCGTATTTATTGCCTTAAGTAAAACATTCATCACTTTTTAACATAATATCAACTGTCGCTTTATGCAAAATGGCATTAACTCAATTATCACTATTACATAAATTAGCGATAACCTTTTATTTACACCATAAGTGTGCAATCAAAATTTAATGATTAACTGTGCTCTCGACTAACCGAGATGATATTAGACAGCTGATTAACTTTATCCATCACCCGCCCTAACTGATCAAGATCAGAAATTTCAACGCTAATCGTCATATCCGCTGTCTGCTCATCTTTATTTGATAAAGTTCTCACACCGACTACATCAACTTTCTCATCGCTCAGCACCTTACTGACATCACGCAACAAACCCTGTCGATCAAAAGCTTCCACATGTATAGCTACTGAGTAGGTTTTTTGCAGAGCATCGCCCCAGTCAGCTTCAATTAAGCGGTCACATTTTTCTGCTTCCAGATTAATAATATTGACACAATCTTTTCGATGCACCGCGACACCTTTACCACGGGTAATAAAACCGACAATCTGATCACCGGGCAGCGGTTTGCAACAGTTAGAAATGGATGTTAATAAATTAGCCACACCGCGTATTCGAACCTCATCACCTTTTAATGATTTTTTTAACGGTTTTGCCGATTTTGCCATTAACGGAATATCTTCCTGTTTATCCGAAAACACTTCATGTAATGCATTCGCCAATTGCCCCGAAGTAATATCACCTCGACCAATCGCCGCAAAAAAATCATCAGCTGATGCATGCTGATAATGATCAACTATTTTTTGCAATGAAACCTTCACTAGCCCCAAACGGTTTAACTCTCTTTCATAACAGGCTTTGCCATCCAGAATATTTAATTCATAATCCTGATGCTTAAACCAGCTTTTGACTTTTGATCGCGCACGTTTAGTTTTTAAATATCCCAGATTCGGGTTCATCCAGTCACGGCTGGGGGCGGCTTTATTGCTGGTTAAAACATCAACCTGTTCGCCATTTTTTAACTCATAGGTTAGCTGTACAATTCGACCATTGACTTTTGCACCACGACAACGATGACCAATTTCGGTATGCACAATATAGGCAAAGTCTAACGGTGTTGCACCTTGAGGCAAATCCAGCACTTTACCTTTGGGGGTTAAAATAAACACCCGGTCTGGAAATAACTCTGTGTGAAAGCTATCAATTAACTCTTCATCTTTGGTTTCATTTGGGTCGAGCAACTTGCGCAACGAAGCGATGCCTTTTTCTAATCCATCATCACCCCCGCCACCCTCTTTATAGCGCCAGTGTGCAGCCACACCGTATTCGGCGAACTCATGCATTGCACGGCTGCGAATCTGAATTTCCAGAGGCTTACCTTCAGGCCCGAAAACGGCGGTATGCAGTGACTTGTAACCATTTTCTTTGGGGTTAGCAATGTAGTCATCAAACTCCTGCGCAATATGCCGCCAACGACCATGTACAATACCAAGCACGGCATAACAATCTGCAACTTCATCAACGGTTATTCTTACCGCCCGCACATCAAACAGTTCATTAAAATCTTTCTGTTTGCTGGTCATCTTTTTCCAGATGCTATAAATATGTTTCGGACGCCCGTAGACTTCTGCTTTAACCCCGTTAGCTTCGAGCATTTCATTGATATCGCTAACTGCATTGGTTATATAACTTTCACGATCATCACGACGCTCTTCTAATAATTTCGCAATGCGTTTGTAGGTTAACGGCTCGAGAAAACGAAACGACAGATCTTCCATTTCCCATTTAAGCTGGCCAAGGCCTAATCGATTTGCCAATGGCGTAAAAATATCCAGTGTTTCTTTTGCAATCACCTGACGTTGCGGTGTGTCATCAGCAGCCAGTATTCTTAAACGTTGCACTCGATACGCCAGCTTGATTAGCATCACCCGCACATCATCCACCATCGACAATAGCATGCGCCGTAAGCGCTCTATCTGTTGTGGTGAATCATCACTCATATTTTCTATATGAAATTCATGTAACCAGCGAACTTTCTTAACCAGCTGATAAACTTCGTCACCATAATCCTGACGAATACTTTCAATAAATTCCGGTTGATTTAAACGAAAGTCACCAAGCAGGGTAACCAGTAATGTGGTGGTATCGACACTGAGTTCCGCCAGAACTAAAGCCACCTCGAGACCACTGGGCAATGCCTGTTCTAATGGCGCTAGATCCCAGATCAGTTTGCAGGCACGCGATAAGCTTTCATCGCTGCCACAATGGCTAGTGAGTTTTTTCAGGTACTCATCAAATGTATATTGACGGGTGATATCCTGACAGGCACGGGTAGTCTTCATGAGTGAATGATCTGAGTGTTATATGAACTAAACTGACCTGCGAATACAAAATGAATTCATTATTTTAATAATGAATTTAATGACAGCTTTCGCATAGCCCATAGATAATTAAGCTATGTTCGGAAATAATAAAATTGTTTTCTTTAGCAATCTGGTTCTGGTGTTGCTCAATGACATCATCCAGAAACTCAACCACACTACCGCAACTGGTACATACAAGGTGATCATGATGCTCTCCCTGATTAAGCTCAAACACCGCCTGCCCGCCTTCAAAATGATGACGCGTAACCAGACCTGCACCCTCAAACTGGGTCAATACCCGATAAACTGTTGCCAGCCCTATCTCTTCATTCTGACTGAGTAATGATTTATAGATATCTTCCGCACTCTGATGACGCAGATTGCCCGACTCCAGCAATTCCAGTATCTTCATTCGCGGCAGGGTGACTTTCAGCCCTGCTTTCTTTAAGTCAGCGGTTTCCAAATCAAACTCCTGCTGTTTTTTGGGGGGGATTTAGTTTAATATTCCCATCCCATTATACGCAAATCTAGATACGTATCATTAATATATGCAAAAGAATCTCATTATTATTCGCCTGATTGGCGCGGCCCTGTTATTTAGCGGATTAATTTCAGGATGTAGCCCTCATCGTATTGATATACAACAGGGCAATAAGGTCACACCGGAAAATTTCGCTAAATTAAAACCCGGCCTGAGCAGTAATCAGGTGATGTTTATACTCGGCTCCCCTTTACTGAAAGACCCGTTTCATCAGGATCGCTGGGATTACATTTATTACAAGAAGCCGGGGAATCAACCGGTTAAACAGTCGCGGCTGACATTATATTTTGACGGTGATACTTTAAGTAGAATTGATGACAGTGCCTACACACCGGAAGTACATGATGAAAAAATGGATAATGGACGATTTGTCGAAGATCCCGCTGGTGGCGGTGGCCATGGTCACTAGCGTAAAGCAGTAAACCTCTCCCGCCCCCTCTTTTGCTAAGAGGGGAGTAAAAAACGGAATTAAGGGGAATTTAATCTCACTGACTACTTAAATTGGTAGCTAGCTACCCTTCTTCATTTTCTTACCTTCAGCCTCGCGCTTACGCCGCACTTCTTTCGGATCAGCAATTAACGGGCGATAAATCTCTACCCTGTCTCCGGCTTTGATTTCAGCGGTTTTTTTACCCAGCTTGCCAAAAATACCAACCTTGTTCACTTTCAGGTCTATTTCAGGAAACATTTCCAACACTCCAGACTGCTCAATAGCCTGTTCCAGCGTCGTACCCTGATCAACCATCACACTCAGTATCTGCTGACTGTCATCTCTGGCATAGGCAACTTCAACCCCGATTTGTGACACCGGCTCCGTTATTACTGCTTCATTCATTTCAGAATCGCTCACCATGCACCTCAACCGCTCGTTTACAGAATGCATCAACCATGGAATTGGCAATCTGATTGAAAACCGGCCCCACTGCTAATGCAACTAATTTGCTTTCAAACTCAAATTCCAGATCCAGTGAAATTTTACTGGCACTGTTATCTTTCAGCGGATCAAAGCGCCAATAGCCCTGTAGATGTTTAAACGGCCCCTTTACCAGGCGCATTTCTATCATCTTATTTTTCTGTAGACGATTCAGCGTAGTGAAGGACTTATTCAGCGCACCCTTTGCAATTTCAATACTGGCCTGCACTTCCTGCTCATTTCGGCTAATAATTTCAGTCGACCGGCACCAGGGTAGAAATACCGGGTAAGTCTCTATTTTATCCACCAGTGCATACATTTCCTCTACGGAGTATGGCACCAGTGCATTTCGGGATATTAATGTCAAACTTGAACCTGTTAATATATACGTCTAAATTAAAATATTTTAGTTAAAATCGATCACGCCAATGACATATAAAAATACCACCATTACCGCAACCGGTGCGACGACTCGCACCAGATTTATCCAGATAGTATAACCTTTTTCAGTGGTGTTCAGCTCATTCTTACTCGATTCTGGCTTCATCATCCAGCCGGCAAATATCGCAATAAACAAGCCACCCAGCGGCAGCATAATATTTGCGGTTAACCCGTCCAGCGTATCGAAGAAGGTTTTATTCTCAAACAGGGTTTCTCCGAACAGCTCCAGCGACCATGTGTGAGTTTCCCACAAATTAAAGGATAAAACACTGCCTACACCCACGAGCCAGGTCAACAGGCCGCACCACACCGATGCGGACACTCTGCTGATACCCTTATTTTCCACCAGCCATGCCACCGCCGGTTCAATTAGTGAAATCGACGAGCTGAGGGCCGCAAACACCAGCAGAATAAAAAACAGTGTACCAATCAGAACACCGGCTTCCATCTGCCCGAAGGCAATCGGTAGAGTCTGAAAAATGAGTCCGGGACCAGCGCCCGGCTCTAAGCCATTTGCAAACACAATTGGAAATATCACCATGCCCGCCATTAAAGCGACCAGAGTATCCGCTGCTGCAATCAGCATCGAGGCTTTGGCAATTGAGGTATCTTTAGGTAAATACGAGCCATACACCATGATCGCGCCCATCCCCAGACTCAGCGTAAAGAAGGCATGTCCCATAGCCACCAGTACACTCTGTGGTGTCAATTTGCTGAAATCAGGGGTAAATAGAAAATCCAGCCCCTGGGCAAAACTACCCGTCGACATGGCATAAAACAATAAAATCGTTAGCAGCACAAACAGGCTCGGCATTAAATAAGTCACCGCACGCTCAATGCCATGCTTTACCCCCCGCGCAACGATAATCATGGTGATCACCATAAAGATGGTATGCCAGGCCAACAGGCTTTCCGGGTTTGAAACAAACTCGGTAAAAATACTACTTACACCATCAGCCGTCGCCCCCTCAAAAACGCCGGAAGCCGTCCGAAAAACATACGACAGCGCCCAACCGGCAATCACACTGTAATAGGATAAAATAATAAAACCGGCAATCACACCCAGCCAGCCGAGCATAGACCAGCTCAGCGGACGACCTTCTTCTTTTGCCAGTGTCGCCATGGTATTTACCGGACTTTGACGACCTCGTCGCCCCAGCATGACTTCAGCCATCATTATCGGAATACCGATTGCAGCGATACACGCAAGGTATACCAGCACAAACGCACCTCCGCCATTTTCACCGGTGATATACGGAAACTTCCAGATATTGCCCAGCCCTACAGCCGAGCCGGTCGCCGCCAGAATAAAGGCCATACGGCTCGACCACTGCCCATGAATTGAGGTGCGTTTTTCTTCAGACATTAAAACTCCTGACGACAACTTACTTTAGATGTATGTTTTATATTATTGTTTTAAAAGTAAATATCTTATAATTATGATCATTTAACTGAGACCTTTTAACCTCTCATTTACATATTCAGTTTAAACGACAAATCACTTTCAATAAATGCTTTAAAAAACGTTTTCGTAATTTACTGCGCTTTTAACGTATAATCCCGCTACTTCGACCAACACGATATGCTCACAAATTTTAACCATGGCAAAGAAAAGCAAAAAATCCAGCAAAAATTCCGGCAGCAGCATCGCGGTCAATAAAAAGGCCCGCCACGATTACACCATTGAAAAGACCTTTGAAGCCGGCATTGTGCTGGAAGGTTGGGAAGTAAAAAGCATTCGCGATGGCCGGGTACAGATGACCGACACCTACGTAATGGTAAATGGCAATGAAATTTTCTGGCTGGGTGGGCAGATTACCGCCCTGCTTTCCGCATCAACCCACGTAAACCCGGAACCGAGCCGGGCACGAAAGCTATTATTGCATCGCTATGAAATTGATAAGTTGATCGGCGCAGTAGAGCGCAAAGGCTACACCCTGGTGCCCCTGAAAATGTATTGGAGCAAGGGCAATGTGAAAGTGCAAATTGGGCTGGCGAAGGGCAAACAACTACATGATAAGCGGGCCGATGAAAAAGACCGGGACTGGAACCGCGATAAGGCACGAATATTAAAAGGTACACACCATTGAAACCTTGGTGCTGCAAATAACGCTATTCGCTATACCAGCCTTTCCAGTTCTCTGGTTCCGGATGCGCCTGTCGATACTGCTGACGCGCCGCCTTCGTTGAATAACGGTTATACAGCCAGATATAATCTATCAGATACCGATTACCGGCCCCGGTGCGCCAGAAACGATCAGCCCGCGCATACCCGGGATGCCTTTCCCAGGGCGGCTCCGGTGGATTCGTTCTCAGCTCAGCTTCAAAGTATTGTCGACGCTTATCCGCTAAACGTGCCAGACCCTCAGCGGCTGAATAATCATAATCCCGGGGCTTCTGAAGAGAAGTATTGCGCACCTTATGTTTAACCTGTGCTTCATTCTGTGGTCGTTTTTCGTTTAACATTTAATTCACCAGAGCAAAATGTTGGGGGACTCATGCGAGATAAAATAATTTTATCTTTGAATAAATTAATATGATTAGTAGTTTAGACCAAATTGATCAAAAAATCATCAGTCATGAAACCCTGATCATTAACCCTAACCAGTAACTCTGCCCTATCGCTCCGACCATCGACTCTGACGACATAAAACCATGCATAACACACTCAATATTACTAACGGCGACTGCGCGGTTAAACTCATGCAACAGGCACAAATACCTGGAGACTTTTTACCCTGGCGCGATGTCTTACATGAGGGTCCGGTACCTGAAAACCTGTCTCTGGAAAATTTATCTGCAAAGCGCGCCGAATACCTGGCCTCACTGAACTGGGGCAAATTCAATGAATTACACAACAACTTTATTGAACGTGACAACACCCTTACATCATTTGAAAACTACTCAAAAATCATATTATGGTTTGAACACGATTTATATGATCAGTTACAGCTATTACAAATTCTCGACTGGTTTGCCGATCAGCAGACAAGCAATACCCCGCTCTATCTTATTTGCACTGAACAATATCTGGGCAGAGCGACACCGGACCAAATAGTGGGGTTACAGCGCTTTATCAAACCCGTGACGGCCAAACAACTCGAACTGGCCCGTACAGCCTGGAAAGCATTTCGCGAATCCACACCGGAACACTGGTTTAAGTTATTATCGAACGACACATCAGCGCTTGAATTTCTTGAAGCCGCCATTTTAAGAATGCTGCAGGAATACCCGTCAACCACAAACGGTTTATCGCGAACCGCGAACACCGCACTACAGATTATTAGCCGGGGTGAAATTAAACCCGCAAAACTGTTTAGTGAATACATTAAAACCGAAGCACGAGTGTTTCTTGGTGACGCCAGTTTCTGGCTGATACTCAACCAGTTATTAACGGCGACACCGGCATTGATCACACTTAATTCAGAAACTGACACATCGATATTACCACCCTTCGAAGCCAGTCAAAAAATAAGCATTACCGCGACAGGTATAGCGGTTTTAAATGGCACGACCAACTACAGTCAGGTCGCTGAAATCAATCGCTGGATAGGTGGCGTAAAGTTAACGAATAAAAACCACTGGCTTTGGAATGCAGACAAGAAAACAATACTGCCCGGCCTAAATAACAGCACCTGAACATGCTATGTATAGCCCTAAAGGGAGCACACATAAATACGGGCTATAATCTAGCGCTTTTTTCACTACATAAGCCACTGGATCCCCGACACAAACATTCAGGAATGACGAAGTTTGTTTTGATTTTTTTAGCAGCCTTAATAGAGTGAGGTCAAAACCACGTTCGAAGAGCGTAGACTTTTACGCGCACGAAACTTTGATAAAAACGACTTTTAACTCTCTAAATTTCTGAAATATCGTTATACATAAAAAGAAATACACGGCTGATACCAAAACTTTAAATCAAAAAAGTCGGTCTGATACATTAACCTGAATATCCCGTGTCGCCATTATTTACACTTTGATTTTTGGCCTGCTCTCTCAATACGCCAACACACCACAGCTTTCCTGTTTAAAACTGACTCATTTTAAATAAATATTTATAAGCTGGCTTTTAAAATGAGAAAATTAAGGAATTATTTACAGTTGAATAACAAACAGACTTTCGAATCGATCCAACCTGTTGTAATACATAAACATTATACTAATGGCTCATTTCTTGCTTTATATATTTTTTAGGATAAATTATACTAAAATGACAACCATAATGGATGAATTACAAAAATGAAGTTTTTAAACAAGATAATTGGCGTTTGCGCACTATTGGTAGCAAGCCAGGCAAATGCAGCAACTATTTTCATACCCACAGACGGCGATGTAAATTTTTTACTTGGCGACCTTAATGGTGCACAGCTAGCTATTTTTGATGATAGCGACCAGTCTTATACAGGATTATCACTTGGCGTAAGCATCGGTGATATTGTTGGTTTCGCGGGTCCAAATGGCTCAAGTAATTATATTGCAACTAATACAACTACAGCCAACACCCTGCTCTTAACTAACAACAGCAGCTTTATTCTTGGCCTTAGTACTGACGGTGGAAACAACTGGATGGCAGAATCCAGCATTGTCTCACTAGGTGCAAATGCTTATACCGTTATCTTTAGTACGGGTAATAGCATAACCGAAGTCGATGTTCGAATTGCTCCGGTACCGGTACCAGCTGCAGTATGGCTATTAGGCTCAGGCCTTATTGGTCTGGCAGGTATTGCTCGCCGCAAAAAAGCATAAAAAAACAATGCCAAATAAAAACGGCTCCTGCGGGAGCCGTTTTTATTTGTTATGAAAAATCAGACAACATCATTTTAAGAGACTGACTTCAACAATTTAGCCAACCCTTCTTTTAATTCCGTTTCCGCAACCACTTTTAATTCATTATTCATTCTTGACGGATCAGCCAACGAGTGAACAATATCACCTTCACGTGGTTCACCATGGGTGAAATCAGCCTTATTACCCGCCACTTCAGACAACACATTAATTAAGTCGAGTAATGACGTTTTCTTCCCCGTCGCCACATTCACCGCACCGTGATAACTTAATTCTAAAGCCGCCACATTGGTTCTGGCCACATCACGTACATAAATAAAATCACGGGTATGCAAACCATCGCCATTTACCACAAATGCAAGCTGATCTTTTATCCGATCCATAAACAATGCAATCACACCGGCATAAGGAGATTTTGGATCCTGTCGCGGACCATACACATTAAAGAAGCGCATACCCACAGAGTTAAAATCATATAAACGATAATATAAATCGGCGTAGTCTTCGTTAAACTTTTTCTCCAAACCGTAAGGTGACAACTGCTTCATTGGCACATCTTCAGTTAAAGGCAATACATGTGGCTCACCATAAATGGCAGCTGATGATGCATACACCATTTTTTTAACGCCAACATTTTTTGCTGCGTCTAACACATTTAAATAACCGATAATATTTTGCTGTGCCGAAAACTCCGGATCTTCAAGGGATGCAACAACCGAAACCTGCGCAGCCAAATGCACTACATGAGTGACATCTTTCATCACTTCTTTTACCGTACCAGCATCGCGAATATCGCCTTCGACAAATTCCATTAATGGATGCTCTGCAGGCAGATTACTCCGATGACCTGAACTTAAATTATCCAGTATGCGAACCTTAATACCTTTTTCCATTAAAAGGTCTGCTGTGTGAGAGCCGATGAATCCGGCTCCGCCTACGATTAATACTTTTTGCATTTATATTCCTTCTTATTAAGATCAAAAATTTTTACCGCAAATGAACGCAAACATGCAATTTTATTTATGTCTGTTCGCTTGCAGCGAACTACACACCAGGTAACGCTTTTGTTTTTATTTGCATTTTTTAGCGTTCATTTGCGGTAAAGGCTTTTGACTTTTGTTTTATCTCTCAATTTATTAATATTAGTTTTAACCAACCCAAACCCGCGCATTTCTAAACATCCGCATCCACGGGCTATCTTCATCCCAGTCATCCGGGTGCCACGAATGCTGCACACTTCTAAACACCCGCTCCGGATGCGGCATCATAATCGTTACCCGGCCATCATCGGTAGTAAAGCCGGTTAAACCATCCTGCGATCCATTCGGATTTAACGGATAAGTTTCAGTTGCACTGCCATAATGATCTACAAAGCGCATCGCCTGATGACTCACACTTACATCAGCACCATGTTTAAATTCTGCACGACCCTCACCATGAGCAACAGCAACCGGCATTTTTGAACCTGCCATGCCGTTTAAAAATAATGAAGGTGATTCTAAAATTTCTACGGTACTAAAGCGCCCTTCAAACTGTTCCGATAAGTTACGTACAAAGTGCGGCCAATTTTCTGCACCGGGAATCAACTCTTTTATGTTCGCCATCATCTGGCAACCATTACACACACCCAATGAAAAACTATCATCACGCTCAAAAAACGCACTGAATTCATCACGTGCCTGTGAATTAAATAAAATCGTTTTCGCCCAGCCTTCGCCTGCGCCTAGAACATCGCCGTAAGAGAAACCACCACAGGCGACTAAACCTTTGAAATCTTTTAGTGATACCCGGCCGGACAAAATGTCACTCATGTGCACATCGACACTTTCAAAACCTGCATGATCAAAAGCCGCAGCCATTTCAATCTGACCGTTAACACCCTGCTCTCTTAAAATCGCCATCCGCGGTTGCACATTACTGGCAATAAACGGTGCGCAAACATTTTCATTAAGATCAAACGTTAATGCCGGTGAAATACCCGGATCTTTTTCATCTAAAATTAAATCAAACTCCTGCTGTGCGCATTCCGGGTTATCACGCAGGCTTTGCATTTGATAAGTGGTTTCTGACCACACTCGTTGTAAACTAATTCTTGTGTCAGAAAAAACCGATGAAGTATCATCAAAAAATTCAATCTTATCTTTTTGATTAGTTGTTCCAATCACATAACTGTGATCACCTAATCCATTGGCTTTTAAATCATTAATAATAAACTCAACATCGCTGGCTTCGATTTGAATAACCGCACCAAGTTCTTCATTGAATAACGCCGCCGTTTTATCTTTGGACATTCCCGCAACATCAATGCTAATTCCGCAATGCCCGGCAAATGCCATTTCACATAATGTTGTAAATAATCCACCGTCTGAACGGTCGTGATAAGCGAGTAATTTACCCTGATGGTTTAAATCCTGCATCACCGAGAAAAAGTTTTTCAGCAATTGCGGTTTTTCTAAATCAGCCGGGGTGTCACCGATTTGTTTATAAACCTGCGCCAGCGCCGAACCGCCTAAACGGTTTTTACCTTCGCCTAAATCAATTAGCACTAACAAAGTACCCGGCTTATTTTGTAACTGCGGTGTCATCGTGCTGCGCACATCAGTCACCGGCGCAAAGGCCGTTATCACTAATGAAAGCGGCGCGGTCACCGCGCGTTCTTCGCCGTCCTGCTGCCAGACCGTTTTCATCGACATGGAATCTTTGCCTACCGGAATCGCGATGCCTAACTCGGGGCACAGTTCCATGCCCACGGCCTTTACCGTGTCGTATAAAATTGCATCTTCACCCGGATGCCCTGCAGGGGCCATCCAGTTTGCGGAAAGTTTTATATCGCCGATTTTATTAATCGCACTGGCAGCAATATTAGTAATCGCCTCACCCACTGCCATACGCCCAGAAGCAGCGCCGTCTAATAATGCAATTGGCGTGCGCTCGCCCATCGCCATAGCTTCACCACTGTGAACATTAAATGAAGTGGTCGTTACGGCAACATCAGATACCGGCACCTGCCACGGGCCGACCATTTGATCGCGACAAATTTGGCCGGTAACAGTACGATCACCAATGCTGATTAAAAACGTTTTATTAGCAACGCAAGGTAAACTTAGAACACGCTTCACCGCGTCTTTTAAATCGATATCTTTAGTTTCAAAAGCCTTGTGTTTAATACTTTCATGCTTTACATCGCGGGTCATTTTCGGCGGCTTGCCGAGTAACACATCCAATGGCATGTCCACAGGATAATCATCAAAATGTTTATCGTGAACTTTTAAATCCATTGCTTCGGTCGTTAAACCTAATACCGCAAACGGGCAGCGTTCACGTTCACAGTAGGCTTTGAATTCTTCGAGGCGATCTTCGGCAACGGCAATAACATAGCGTTCCTGTGATTCGTTACTCCAGATTTCCATTGGCGACATGCCGGGTTCATCGATATGCACTTCACGTATTTCAAACTCAGCACCGCGACCACCATCGTTCACCAACTCCGGCAGCGCATTGGAAATACCGCCGGCACCCACATCGTGAATCCAGATAATCGGGTTATCACTTTGTGCCCAGCATCTATCTATGACTTCCTGGCAACGACGCTCCATTTCAGGATTGCCACGTTGCACCGAAGCAAAATCTAAATTCTCTGCACTTTCACCAGATGCCATTGACGATGCAGCACCACCACCTAAACCAATCAGCATCGCTGGCCCACCAAGTAATACAATAGGAGTACCCACCGGCATATCAATCATGTCGATATGTTCTTTGCGCATATTGCCGAAACCACCAGCGAGCATAATCGGTTTGTGATAACCGCGAATTTCATCACCGTCTACGCCGGGTGTTTTTTCTTCGAATGTGCGAAAATAACCATTGATATTCGGGCGGCCAAATTCATTATTAAATGCGGCAGCCCCCAATGGGCCTTCCATCATAATATCTAATGCTGAAACAATTCTGTCGGGCTTGCCGTTATCAGTTTCCCAGGGTTGCGAAAAACCGGGAATTTGTAAATTAGAAACCGAGAACCCGCATAAACCGGCTTTGGGTTTTGAACCGCGTCCGGTTGCACCCTCATCGCGAATTTCACCACCGGAACCGGTTGCCGCCCCCGGAAAGGGTGAAATGGCGGTGGGATGATTATGAGTTTCCACCTTCATTAAAATCGGCATTGATTCATGATGCCAGCTATATTCACCCTGCGGGCCATCTGCAAAAAAGCGTGCGGCGGTGTTACCTTCAATCACCGATGAATTATCGTGATAGGCGCTGAGAATATTTTCCGGGGATTTATTGTAGGTATTGCGAATCATGCCGAACAGGGAGATATCCTGCTTTTCACCGTCAATCACCCAGTCGGCATTAAAAATTTTGTGGCGACAATGCTCAGAATTGGCCTGCGCAAACATCATCAGCTCTGCATCACCGGGGTTACGATTAATTGAGGTGAAATAATCCACCAGATAATCAATTTCATCCGCAGACAATGCCAGACCCAGCTCACTATTGGCCGCCATCAACGCTTCACGGCCATTACCAATAATATCCACATGAGAGCCTTCAGTTGGCTCGGCTTTTTCAAACAGTGCGGCAGCTGAATCGAAATCAGCCAGCACCATTTCAATCATGCGATCGTGAATCAGCGATTGAATAAACTGTGTATCGGCTTCGCTTAACGTTGAGCCGGCTTCAATATAATAAGCAATGCCTCGTTCTAAGCGCTTTACATTATTCAGGCCGCAATGCTCGGCAATATCTGTAGCTTTTGAAGCCCAGGGAGAGATAGTGCCGAAGCGGGGAATCACTAAAAACAATTGCCCTTGGGGTTCGGATGCGGTAAATGCGGGGCCATAGGTGAGTAATTTATTTAAGACTACTAATTGATCTTCGCTTAAATTCGGTTGAATATCCGCGAAATGCACATACTCTGCCTGTAAATTAGTGATAGTCGGGATTTTAGATTTAAGCTGGGAAAGTAACTTTTCAACACGAAAAGTCGATAACGCGGGGGAACCACGGAAATATTGCAATTTTATAGCCTCAATGAACAATGTAAAAAGCAGAATCAATTTAAGGCGTGAATTTTAAAGCAATACCAGTATTTATGCATGCGAAAACTGAGATTTAAATAAAGGCATTTTGTCCGCCAATAGACGCAAAGCACGCAAATAAAATCGACAACACTGAAATATTCAAATTCTATTGGGCTCCAGCTCAAAAACAGACTGCATGATATATTTTAGTAAAGCCCACTCCGTGCCTCTGTGCCTCTGTGGCAATCTTTTAACAGCCTTCTACGCTCTACGTGGAAATACCTACCACCGCTAATCCAGTATGATTTTCCACAAAGAGGCACAGGTATTCGTGTTTTTTAAAGCCACTGAATTCCAGTCTTCGCTGGAATGACGATGTTTGTTTTGTCGTTATTGCCGCAGCGGCTTCAATATAAAACCACAATTTATATATATACCTGTTAAGACGAAGGCGTAGTCAGAAACTTCTGCAGTTTTTTTCGCACAAATAAAACCGCATTCTGTAAAATTTTCTTTGAGCCATCAGTAACGCTCGGCAATGCATTCACCCGCTGCAGATAGTCTTCTGTCACCTCCAACGATTCCTCAACAATCACCCGCCCCCGTGCTTTGCTAATATTATACTTTTTCAGCAGGCGTAAAAGCGCCTCATCGAAGCCGACCATATCGTCTTCATTGGTTGCATATTCGCCATAATTACCAAACGGCATAGGGCTTAACATATCGTGAATTTTATAGGCTCTCATGGGTGTCGGGTCATACACGGGGGAGAAAAACCGCTCTCCGCCCCGCTCAATTACCGACATATTTTCCAAATGTAAATCCCCATTACCGGTTAAAAAACTCAGCATCAGACGTCGAAAAACATACTCTTTAGCTTTCACCGGGTCGTGCACAAACGGCACGGTAATTTTATCTATCGCATCGGCAATACGGTCGTAAGACGAACTGTGGTTATTAGTAATGGTTTTATCACCACTGGCCATCACCGACAATACGGTTTCCATAAACACCGGCTTGTTAAACTCATTGCGATCAAAACGTTCAATGGCAATGGCTTTAATGCCATTGATGCTGGTTTTCCAGTAGCGCGGCACTTCAAAACCGGCTGCTTTGTGAATATCCAGCGTAAGTGCTTCCAGATCAATAATGCCCGGATACTGATTGGTTTGTTCGAATTTTAAAATCACATCGGTACGATCATTGGTAGATTTTTTAGTGGGCAGCGCAATGCGACAATCCCAGCCGCTGCTGGGAATCGACAATAATAACTTCGGCACCGCACCGCCAACACTGGGCGTAGGGCCGATGGCATTGATAATCATGTCTGCATCATTATCCATCCATGTGAGAAACTCTTTTAGCGAAAAGCCAAATGACGCATCCATTTTATAAAATGGCGCAGGCTCATTATCGTCATACCATTTTCTGGCGGTTTCATCGTCTTTAAACACATCGTTATGGCCGATGCCACCATGACCGGCAACCATCAGTATTTCCCAGTCGGTTTCAAAACCAATGGCCGGTGTCATATCAATTTTAGCCAGATAGGCCAGAATGAGTTTACGCTGAAAATTCTGTTCATTATCCGGTGGAATCAACGATTTTAATTCGGGAAACACCGGAAAATATTCAGTTCTTTTCCACACCAATGGGCTTCTACCAATTAACTCCGGATTGTGCAACACGCCCATACCAGGCAAATTTGTTTCCAGATAGGCCGGATCATAATTAAACCGGCACTCTTCATCGGTCACATTTAAACGCCCCATTTTCATTGGTGCATCGCCGATGCTAGTCCAGATAACCGCTTCTCTATCCATCGCTAAAAGACCTCCCGGTTAATAATTGAGCTAAGATCCTCATCTTCCACCACAAATGTCAGCTTCAATCCCACTGCATGCCCCAGGCGAATCAACGTGGAAAGCCGGGGGTCAGAATTAATAATTCGCCCGAACTTATTATTTTGCATACCCGCCCGCGTTGCAATTTCACCTTTATTCATGCCCTGCTGTTTTCCGGCAACAATAATGGCGTCAATTAAGGCATTAACTTCATCACTCATATATAGACCGTTTTCGTTATATCTTTGAATAAAGATAGCACAAAATACCTTAATAGGTATATATTAATATACCGAATACGGAATATATATGAAAATAATTGAAATATATACCGAAAAAGGAATATTACAATTGTATGTAAAAAACTACCCCGCAACAACCAGATAACTGAGACCGAAGACAGCACAAAAGATAAACCCATCACACCTGAAAATAACCAGAGAATAACACCAGCCTCCTATCTATTAATACAACAACTCTGTTACAATTTACGCAGGCTTAACCAGCTGATTTTAAAGGCGCACTAAGATCGTTCTAAGTACGCCCTTTAAATACCTGAATATATCCCAATATACAGGTATACCCAAGGATGGAACTGGGGACGACATTGGTTTCGACGTGGGTAACAAAACTTTACGGTGCATGTCGAGGATAGCACTTACCTCGTAAATACAGTTGCTAAATTATAGTTGCTAACGATAACAACTACGCGATCGCTGCCTAAACACCAGTAGATTGCCTTCCGGCCAGTGCTTGCTAGTAGGCGTTGGATTACGGGAGTCATCTTATACTAGATCGTGACCTGGTCGGCCTGAGATCAGGACATTAAACTCTAAACAGACTCGTTGCTTAAAATCCTGAATTGCCGGAGTTTAAGTGATTAAATTAAAAGGCTAAAACTAAGCATGTAGAGCCTAAGGCGGAGTACTTGCGGACGCGGGTTCGATCCCCGCCGTCTCCACCACATAAAAGGCCACCCATTTTTTGGGTGGCCTTTTTTATTGTGAAAGCTAAATACTGTGATAAAGTCGATTTCATTTAGAACATCTATCAAATATATTTACTTATTTAGAATTAATGCAAAGTATTCATTTTAACAAGGAAAGTTCATGGCTAATATCTTACATTACTATCCAGGTTAATTTCACAAATCAAGCAGCATCGTTACGGGAACCAAAGACACGACTATAGGTGGCGGATTAATCATCTTTTTTAAAGAAGGTAAAGAAGTTTTTAAGTCAGAGGCCTGGGGAGGCCCATCGAAAAAAATAAGTATTACAGGCGAGATGGATATACTACCTACACCAGCAGGAGCATATGTCATTGGCTCAATTATGAGATACCCCACCCCTTCCTGAAGTTATTCAAAAATAAGATGGGGCACAGCCATTAAAGATAGCGACCTGGAAAAATCGCTTTCAGAAATGGCTAAAAAAAATGTTTGGTACAAACTGTCAAATGGTAAGTAGGCGTCTATATTAAAAGATTTCAACATTACTCGAAAAGAAATAATGGAAAGGCACGAACAATTATATGGCACAAAAAAAGTACCGAAAGTATGGGTATTTAATGATTTTGGCCCTCTTGCTATTCGATACTTCAAAGATTTGAACAATAATAAAAAATTAGATAAAAAAGAAAAGCTAGAAGGCACCATGTTTCACACAACGCCTGAAAATGAAGCCGGAACAAAACAGGGCATAAAAAAAGTATCGTTAATACCCTCACATGGTTGCATTCACATGATACCAACAGACAGAACCAGGCTTATTTCAATAGATGCTTTCAAAGAAGGAACTGACTTAATTATTCACCCTTACAATAAGAAATATAAATAAACACACTAAATTATTTTCTATTTACTCGAGGACATTACTAAGTGATTTTTTTAAAGCAACTAACACTAGCCCTATTTTTAATAATTAGCTCAGTAAATACAGCATGCGTCAGCCAGACTCTCGAAATTAAACCTGTAAAAATTGAGGCACTTCATAACGCTAATATATATGCCATGGATAAAAATGGAAAATATCAAATTGGAAACATCAATGGAACATGGTCTAAAATCTACGACATTCAGGAAAAAGGCTTAAGTTTACTTGACCATTTAGCAACAACTGATTCCGGTATATTATTAATAGGTTCTGAAAGTCATTTAGGTTCGGATAAAAGCACTTATTACACCGGCTTAATTACCCTTATAGACTCAGATAACAAAACCATTAAACAATGGCATCATAAAACAAACTTTCTACACGTCAGTTCATATAAAAACCAAATACTACTAACATCATTTGACGGAATTTATTCTTTAAATATTAATGGAAAAATACAATCTATAAAGAAAAACACAAAACGAAACAAACTATCATTACTCCACGACAATCAGGGAAACTTAATTACCTGCCAGCCGAAAAGCCCATCTAAAAATGCTTTTTTTAGCGCAGGAAATGCTACTTGCGAAAAAAAAGATGGCTGGAGATTTGAGGGGAACTGGTACGCATCAAATGACTTATATATTACCCGACCACTTGTTTGTGGATCCTGGTTAATAGAGCCCGTTCAAATGCAAAACAAATCTCCAATAAGTGAAGTAAATATTAGAAATATAGAAACTGGAAAAACTCATACAAAACAGAAAATACCTGATGCTCAACGTTTTTTTTGCATAAAAAACTCCGAACTCATGTTTAATACAACAGGACAATCTTACTCACTGCCTGACATGAAGATAAAAAATAAATATTTTTGCTATAAAAAAGAATTAATAATTTCAATTAAAACATCAAAAAACAAAACTATCTGCTTAACTTCAAATGGACATATCGGAGAGCTCAAAAACTCAACTATTTAATCTGTTGTGGCTTACACCCCTAGAGTCTGAAATAACTATACACGGTCATTGTCAGGTATAATCTAACTTTTCAATCTAATATGCCAGCTCAGATAAAAGCCATTACATGTAAAACAGTTACTCCAAAATAGTAGATATATGCTTTTTCATTGCGGCACTACCTTCTTTAAGCGCCTTAGAAACCAAAGCTGAAATAAAATCAGCTTTCTGCACATTAGACATTTTTTTCTGCATTGCGTGCTATCCAGAATTTCAAAATAACCACAGGCTTTATCAAAGTCATTTTCAACTGAATACGTTGAAAATGCGGAAACAGACAATACCAAAAAATAAAATTTCTCGCATTATTTTCTAGCTGTAAATCTAAACTATCATCATCTATTGAATACAATAGAGATACGGAGCAATAGGTTTTTATACATGGTCTTCTAGGGCCACTTCTAGTGGTCAGGTCTTTCAATGCCACAAATATTGCATGGCAAGACCTGGCCCTCATTTTTGAGTGTCAAAGGCTAAAAATATACCTTCTCCCTGGAAGCAATTAAGAAACCAAGTCTTTCTAGGAAGTGAAAAATTTGTAGAACTTAAAGAGGTCAACTTAAAGGGGGGTGGTGTCAAACAACAATCATTTAGCATTGTAAACAATTCTCTTTTGTCACTGGCCCCTTTTCTCCAATAAACAATTAAATAATATATTTATTATGAAAACATTACTTGCATTCATAGTATTAATCGTCGTAATCGCATTATTTGTTTTCTATACATCGACTAATGAAACAAATATTTAAAATGACGAAATACTTAATATAATTTCAGATCTGACACCGACCAAAGGCAATGAATACATTGTGATTTTCAAAGAAAACATAACAGGCGAGCGTGAAGGAATTAATATACTCACTATTATCACCGCATCAAAAGCATAGCTCAACTTCAACAATAAAACACCCTTGTTAGTTAATTTCAAAACCACCTTGAATGTAATTAAAATCGATTTACCAAACTATGAATTTGGTCGACAAGTTAATGATAATGCAACAAGTTACCGATGGTATAAAGGTGCGCCGTGGAGTGTTTCAACGATTAACACATCTAAAGGTTTTTATTCACGCTGGCAACGCATTACCGATTTATAATATATGAGTGCGCACCCAGAAAAGAGGATGTAATATTTTCTCTGTAAGTGCCTATCATTATAAAATATAATGATTTTTATCTGGCATATGAGTATCTGTAAGATAAGATACAATGCAAATAAATTTACTGTCAGACTGAGAACTGCTTCATTAATAACTTAAGCTCATCCGCAAGACTCATCACTTTCTGACTCGACTCCGCTGTCTGATTAGAACCACTGGTGGTTTCTTCTGCAATTTGCGAAATGCGCACAATATTCTGATTGATTTCTTCCGCTACTCTTCCCTGTTCATCTGCAGCAACAGATATGTGCGTATTCATAGAAGTTGCCTGTGTCACTAACTCTGTAATTTCATTTAGTGCCTGCCCGGTTTGGGTAATATCAGCAACACTTGAATCTGCCAGTATGCGACTTTCTCCCATAGTAGAAACAGCATTTTGCGTACTACTTTGCAACTGCTCAATCATCGAATTAATTTCCTGAGTAGATTCCTGAGTACGACTTGCAAGTGTTCTTACCTCATCAGCAACAACCGCAAAACCTCTGCCCTGCTCACCTGCTCTGGCCGCTTCAATCGCCGCATTTAAAGCCAATAAGTTAGTCTGTTCGGCAATACCTTTAATAACATCCAGCACACCATTTATGGCTTCTGAGTTTTGATTCACACTATCAATCGCTGCTGACCCGGTTTCGATGCCCTGTGCTAACTGGCGCATACTGCTGATGGCTTTAGTGACTATTTCCTGCCCCTGTAATGTTGCCTGCTGAGCATCCTGTGTAGCAGTTGCCGCATCAGACGCACTTCTTGCAACTTCCTGCGCACTGCTCGTCATTTGCGTCATTGCAGTGGCTACACTATCCGTTGCTCCGCGTTGTTGTAATGCCCCCTGACTTGTTTGCTCTGAAATTTGTGCGGAATTTTTAGCCGCATTATCAAGTTGTTCGCTAGATGATAAAACCTGCACGATTAACTGGTGCAGATTTTTTTGCATAACATCCATACTCGTAAGTATTTCAGATATTTCACCGGTCGCCTTGCATTGCGCTTTTTGAGTAAAGTCTCCCTGTGAAATTCTATCCATTACATGTGCAACCACTTTAAGCGGCGAAAGCACCGTACTAATCTGCCAGTATAAAATAAGCAAGCTACTTATCAGAACAATCAACCCGGTAACTGCGGCTAACATTTCAACCCGGTTCTGCGCGGCCTGCGCCTGAGTATCATCTTTTAATGAAACCAGTGAGCCAACTAACTGTGATTGCTGATCACGAATCGGCAATATAGTGACGGAGTAATGACGATCAGATACAGATAGCACCCGCCATTTTTCACTCCCATCTAAATCAATGTCCTCTACCACTGCAGCAGACAACTCAGGATTATTGCCATAAACTACTGCATTTTTTTCATTAAGAACGATAACTTCAGATTCAGTATTTTTAGCAAAGTCTTCTACAAATTTAGGATAGTACTGAATATAAGCCCCGACGCCTGCGAGCTTACCCCGCCGATATAAAGGAAATGCCAGCATCATTCCAGACACATCATCCGGCAGGCGAACAGAGTCATAAACAACTTTTTTATCGGCCAACACTTTTTCAAAGATCGAACTATTTATTGGCATTCCAGCTTCGGCAGGGGCATTAACTAGCAACTGAGATTGCTTACCTACGATAATCAACTGATCAATGATACCCGATGCCCGTAGACGATTAAAACTAGTGGCAACCGCTTCAGCTACCTGTTCCTGATTCGGGACTTTCAACGACTTCATCAATTCACGATTACGCGCTAGAGCCTTTATCTCCGTATTCATATTCTCCCGATAACTCCGGCTTAAGGTATTAACCAACCCCCGTGTACTGATAATATTATGACTGGCTATTTGCTCCTGCTGGTACTGAGCAGAATAATATGAACCGGTCCACAACACACCGGCAACCAATAACATGGCTATGCCCGTTAACCACAAAAACCTGACTTTTAGAGACATGACTTCCTTTTAAAACAATCAAAAATAATCAATTATTAATAATGTTTACTCAACAGGGTAATTTGCTGACTTCCATGCGGGAAATCCATCTCGATAGTAATATACTTTAGTGAATCCCCAACCAACTGCCATTGCACTTGCTTTAGAGCTGCGCATACAGGATTCACCATTACAGTAAATCACAACGGCTTCATCTTTCTTAATTTCAGCACTCATAGCTGCCTCAGAAAGCTTCTTTTTTAATTCAATATGTAATGCCCCGGGAATTCTCCCCGCATCCCAGTCACTATCTTTTCGCACATCCAAAAATATGACTTCATCATCAAAAAGAGCTTTAGCTTTTGCAACATCAACCGTAGTTGCACCTTTAACCGTGGTTGGAGACACCTTACCAGCATAAGTCAATTGGCTAAAACATAAGATAAAACAGATAGACAGATATGAGACAGTTTTAAGCATTTTACTTCCCTTTATTATTAATTAGAACAAATTATAAAAATACATAACAATCTCGACTATAGTAGATATATTAAATATTGCAAAAGTATCAATACTAAAATAACTGCTCAGATAATTTTTAAACTCTATGAAAACTCATATTTCATTAATAAACCATATGCGCAGGCTGTACAAAAAAATGATAAAACAGGCCGTCAGATAACTATGTCCTTAGTAAATCAGAGAATCAGAATATACTGGATGACAGGTATTGGGCTTACAGTAATATCTTTATTACTGTTCAGCTCAAACTGGCAGGGGTCTGGACAGCTACACAGCTTAATGGAGATGCTGGCAACAATACTCGCATTATTTATTGGCTCACTTTCACTAGTGAGATTTTATAGTCGCGGCGGCACAGACTATCTGGTACTGGGCGCCGGGTTTATTGGCGTTGCCCTGCTAGACGGGTACCATGCGCTCGTAACCTCTATCTGGTTTAGAGATTTTTTTCCATCAGACCTGTCATCGCTTATTCCCTGGAGCTGGTTTGCTTCACGATTATTTTTATCGGTTATTTTTTTACTTCTATATTTTACTTTAAAATGGGAGGGCGAAGATAAATCTCTACACAAAATATCGCCCCGGCTTATTTTTGGGTTTATATTCATTACTGCTATTTGCAGTTTTTTATTTTTTGCGTTCATCCCCCTTCCCAGTGGATATTACAAACTTTCAATTTTTTATAGACCTGAAGAGATCATACCCGCAATAATTTATGCGATTGTTTTATATGGCTTTTTGAAAAAGGGGTACTGGAAAAACGACTTTTTTTCACATTGGTTAATAGTTGCCATTATTATCAATTTAATTGCTCAGTTAGCGGTTATGCCATATTCGAGCAATCTATTTGACATTCAGTTTGATATTGCACATGTACTAAAGAAAATTAGTTACCTATGCATATTAAGCGGTCTGTTAATCAGTGTGTTTCGTGCTTTTAAAGATCTTGACGCACAGGAAATCATTAGAAAAAAAGCTCAGCTATCACTAGAATCCAGTGAAATTAGAAATAGAACCATGATGAATTCGCTGGTAGATGGTTTAATATCCATTAATGAAATAGGCATAATTGAAAATATAAATAATGCAGCCTGTCGATTATTTGGATATTCAAAGTTAGAACTATTAGGAAAAAATATAAATATACTAATGCCTAGCCCATACCATGAAGAACATGATGGATATTTATTAAACTACAAAACCACTCAAGAAAAAAAGATAATTGGCTTTGGCCGAAAGGTTACGGGATTAAGAAAAGATGGAACAACTTTCCCAATGGATTTAGCTGTTAGTGAAATGCTAATTTCCGGAATAAAAAAATATTCCGGAATTATCAGAAATGATACCGAGCGATTACAGAATGAAAATGAATTAATTAAAGCAAAGAACGAAGCACAGGCGGCAGCAGAAGCAAAAAGCAATTTCCTGGCTTCAATGAGCCATGAAATAAGAACTCCGATGAACGGGGTTTTAGGCATGGTTGAGCTACTGCAGGACACACCATTAAACACCCAACAAAAAGACATTATAAAAACCATCTCTGATTCCGGCTTATCTTTATTAGAAATAATAAATGACATTCTTGAATATTCTAAATTTGAAGCCGGAAAAATTGATCTGGAATTAATCACCTTCAATCTGGAGCGTACAGTTTATGATGTCACCCGATTACTACTCGTTAAAGCAGAAGAAAAAGGTATTGAATTAATTTTCTATTTTCATACAGACTGCCCTGAATATGTGATTGGTGATGCCGGACGAATACGACAGATAATGTTAAATCTGGTCGGTAATGCTATTAAATTCACGGAGACAGGTCAGGTAGTAGTTGAAGTAAAACCCCTTAATCATTCACATCATCAACATAATATTTGCATTGAAGTTATCGATACAGGCATAGGAATTGATGTCGCTGTAAAAGACAAACTATTTCAATCATTTACACAGGCCGACAATTCCACCAGTCGAAAATATGGTGGAACAGGGCTAGGGTTAACCATAAGCAGACGGTTAATCGAATTAATGAACGGAATACTTGATGTCAAAAGCCAGGAGAAAAAAGGTTCAACCTTCTGGATTGAACTAAAACTTGAAGAGGCTGAAGCACCTGAAAGACTTGAAAAGTTAGATCTCGATAATAGGCGCATACTAATTATAGACGACAATCCAATTAATCTAAAAATTTTACGCGGGCAGCTAACAAAACTTAATATGCGGGTTGATGAAACGCAAAATCCTGCTGACGTTATAACGTTAATTCGTAATGCACAAAACACTAAAAAACCATATCAACTCATTATCATTGATAATGTAATGCCAGTTATGAGTGGCGACATTTTAGGAAAAGAAATACTGGCCTGTAATGATTTACATCCTGTACCTCTGATTATATTTACCTCAGCAACGGGAATGGGTGATGCAGAAATATTTAAGAACATCGGTTTTTCTGCATATTTAACAAAACCCATTTTAAGTGATCTACTTTATGAAACCTTAACCAGAGTTTTAGGTTTATCAGACAATCCGGCTGATAATGATAACTTTTTAACACGCCACTCTGTATTAGATGACGAATTGAAAAACACTAAGTCAAACATCCAGTTTAATGCCAGAATTTTACTGGTAGAGGACGTCATAATTAACCAAAAAGTTGCCATCGGATTAATGTCTGAGTCAGGGCTAAAAATAGATACTGCTAACAACGGCAAAGAAGCACTGCAGATGTATTCAAGCAATAAATACGACTTGATATTAATGGACTGCCAGATGCCGATAATGGATGGTTTTGAAGCCACCACTAAAATCAGGGAATCAGATGCGGATATCCCCATAATTGCAGTAACAGCCAATGCACTGTCAACAGACAGAGAAAAATGCACATTAGCAGGCATGAGCGACTACCTTTCAAAACCTTTTAATCGGCAACAATTAACTGAAGTTTTAAGGCGATGGTTAGATCATACAGAATCAAAGCCTGCTGAGCTTATTAACAGGGACATTGCAGAGCCTGAAGTTAGCTCCGCACTTAATTTTCAATTGCTAGCTGACATGAAAGCCACCATTGGCGAAGTTTTTGATGAGCTTATTCCAGCGTACTTACAGCAATCAGATGAAATGGTCAACAGTATGCATGAACTACTGGTTGATAACGACATTCAAACACTCGAGCGTTATGCACATAGCATGAAATCCAGCAGTTTAAACGTTGGCGCAGTAAGCGTTTCTGAAACCGCATTAATATTAGAAAACATGTGCAGAGAACATGAGCCTACTGAAACATTAAAGGTAGAAACAGACAATTTACTTAAGAAATATGCTCACGCTAAACAGGCTCTGTTAGCGTATCAAGAACGAGGCAATGAAAATATCTGATATAATAATCATTGAATTCGGTGATAGCCAGCGACCATTGTAATTTTCTGATAACAAAAATGTCAATTACTATTCTGTGGATTACAACATGCCAATAATGGATGGAATTGAGTTTATTACGCAGATGAAAGTCCAGAAAAGTCAGGTAAAGTTTTCTTTATTGACAGCCAATATTCCGGAAGCCACACATGAAAAAGCCAATAAATTGAGGCACGATGTATATCCCCCGACGAGACTATAGTGAAGCTTTAACATGAGACATTCACAGAGATTGGAAATATCGTTTTGAATGCATGCGTCGGCATAAAACCGCATGGAGTAATTTCGTACAGGCTTTGCCTGGCACAATGAACGTAGACAGGAGCCTTTCGTAATACGAAGTTTGCTTTTAAATTTTTATAATCTGTAAAAAATTATTTTTTACTTAGTGAGCGTAAATAGTCCAGCTTTTCTTTAATTTTTATTTCCAGCCCACGCTTTACTGGATGATATATTTCTTGCTCACCCATTGTTTCAGGAAAATAAGTTTCCCCTGCCGCAAAACCATCTGCTTCATCATGTGCATAGCGGTAATCTTTTCCATAGCCCAGCTCTTTCATTAAATTCGTTGGCGCGTTGCGCAAATGAGTCGGTACATCCATCGAGCCACTGTCTTTAGCCAATTGCATTGCCGACTTATAGGCCATATATACCGCATTGGATTTTGGTGCACAGGCCAGATAGCTTACCGCCTGTGCTAATGCAAGCTCACCTTCCGGGCTGCCTAAACGCTCATAGGTATGCCAGGCATTTAACGCAATTTCTAAACCACGTGGATCTGCATTACCAATATCTTCAGATGCGATGCGCACAATTCGACGCGCCAGATAAATAGGATCACAACCGCCATCAAGCATTCGGCACATCCAGTAAAGCGCCGCATCCGGATTACTGCCGCGCACTGATTTATGCATAGCAGAAATCTGGTCGTAGAATAAATCACCGCCTTTATCAAAGCGCCGCAGGGTTTGCGAGGTGACTTCATGGACAATATTTTCATTTACGCTAAGTTGACCATTATCATCTGTTGCCAGATCAACTGCAATTTCAAGAAAATTTAATGCCCGGCGCGCATCACCATCCGCCTGACTAGCAATCAGCTCTATCATATCATCGGCAATGGCGACATTACGCTCACCTAAACCCAACGCTTTATCGTGCAGCGCACGCTTTAACAAACGACTCATTTCATCTACCTGAATCGATTTTAAAACATAGGTTTTGCAGCGTGATAACAACGCATTATTTAATTCAAACGATGGGTTTTCGGTGGTCGCACCAATAAAGCTTACCGTGCCATCTTCTACAAATGGCAAAAATGCATCCTGCTGGGATTTATTAAAGCGATGCACTTCATCGACAAATAAAATACTGGGTTTCTGATACACATCGTAAAACTGATGGGCTTTGTCAATCGCTGCCCTGATATCTTTTACGCCGGATAAAACTGCCGACACGGATAAAAACTGTGCATCTGAATAATTTGAAATCAGTCGAGCAAGTGTCGTTTTTCCTGTGCCTGGAGGGCCCCAGAAAATCATCGAATGTAGTTTGCCGGTTTCGATTGCTACCCGCAGGGGTTTGTCTTTGCCGAGGATGTGACTTTGCCCCAGATAGTCATCAAGTTGATCTGGTCTAATTCTGTCGGCTAATGGCTGGTAGTTATTATTGGACATTATTCGGTTATGTAAAAATAAATAAGAAAACACACGGCAATAGACACGCTAGTTAAAATTAAAAATCTCCAACAACATCGGTACCTTCTGGCGCAACAAACTCAAAGTAATTACTTTTAAATTTCGGATTCACCACCATCTGCTCAAATTCAATTTCAGTTGTTTGCTCAAAATTATCAATGAAGCGCATGGTTTTAATTTTTCCATTCTGTAGCCCTACCTGCATTTCCTTAAAATCATTGCCACTATCCTTAGGCGTAAGTTTAACCCAGTGCTGGCCATACTCTTCCGGCATTGAGCTAACAATAAACTCAATATTTAACTTCTGATTTTTGTCCAACAGGTTAACCGGTGAAGATGCTAACACCTGATCATAAGCACGCACATTCGCCTGCTCAAGCTCTGAGTCATACATCCAGATTTTTTTACCATTAGAAATAATATTTTGTGGGTAAGGTAAAATGTAATCCCAGCGAAATTTTCCCGGGCGCTGCATACTTAAGTCACCGGCTGACTGCTGCAACAGATAGCCATATTTATCAACTAATTTTTGCTGAAAGCGCGCGGATAAACTGGACGTGCTGTCGAGAAATTTTTCCAATTCAATTTGCGTAGCAATATCTTTTGCCAACAGGTTGAAGCTGATAAGCAGTAAGCCGAATGTAAATAACTTTTTGAGCATGTTTTAATTTTACCTTTAATCTAAAAATCAGCAGAAACTGCATTATTTTCGAATACTTGTGCCAATAATAAAAATATTGTTAAGCTAAATCGCAACTCGCCAGAGTACTGATTCAATTTTTTAATCAGTACTCTGGCGGAGGTGGCGCCAGCACTTCACGCTGCCCGTTCGACTGCATTGCAGTAACAACACCCGCCGCCTCCATATCTTCGACCATTCGCGCTGCACGGTTGTAACCGACTTTTAAACGCCGCTGCACATAAGAGATAGAGGCTTTGCCCGATTCGGTGACAATTTTAACGGCTTCATCATAAAGCACATCACTTTCCGCTTCCCCTGCGCCCAGCGCGGGACCTTCACCGGGTAACTTAATCACATCACTATTATCATGAATTAGATTTTCAATGTAATTAGGTTTAGCCTGTGCCCGAATATGCTCACATACCGCATGCACTTCGTGGTCATCAACAAATGCGCCATGCACCCGCTCGGGGATACTGCTACCCGCATTCATAAATAACATATCACCGTGGCCGAGTAATTGCTCGGCACCCATCTGATCTAAAATAGTTCGCGAATCAACTTTTGATGAAACCTGAAACGCAATGCGACTCGGAATATTGGATTTAATTAAGCCGGTTATCACATCCACCGAGGGACGTTGAGTGGCGAGTATTAAATGAATACCGGAAGCGCGAGCTTTTTGTGCGAGGCGCGCAATTAACTCTTCTATTTTTTTACCCACGACCATAACTAAGTCGGCAAATTCATCGACGACGACGACAATAAAAGGCAGGGCTTTTAAATCCTGTGCTTCGGCATCGCCACCCAGTAATTCATCTTTTACAAATAACGGATCTTTAATTGGCTCGCCCGCTTCAATGGCTTCTAATACTTTTTTATTATAGCCGGCGATATTTCTCACCCCCAGCGACGCCATTAGTTTATAACGATTTTCCATTTCCCCCACTGCCCAACGCAGGGCATTCGCGGCTTCACTCATGTCAGTGACAACGGGCGTTAATAAATGCGGGATGTTATCGTAAACATTCAACTCTAACATTTTCGGGTCAATTAATATTAGCCGCACTTCCTCCGGCGTACTCTTATATAGCAGGCTAATTAACATGGTATTAATACCCACAGATTTACCCGAGCCGGTGGTTCCAGCGACTAACAAATGCGGCATCTTACCTAGATCTGCCACCATTGGCTGGCCTGAAATATCTTTACCCAACGCTACCGTTAACGGCGAAGAGGTTTTATCGTAGGCTTTAGACATTAAAATTTCGCTTAGCGAAACAATCTCTTTGTGCTCATTTGGAATTTCCAGACCCACATACGTTTTCCCTGGAATGACTTCCACTACCCGCACTGACTGTACTGATAATGAGCGAGCCAGGTCTTTTGACAATGCGGTAATTTTACTGGCTTTTACACCGGCGGCCGGCTGCATTTCAAAACGCGTAATCACCGGCCCCGGGTGTACCGCCATCACTTCCACATCGATATTAAAATCTTTAAGTTTAATTTCGACTAATCGCGAAAGCGCTTCCAGTGCATCGGTGGACAAACCTTTACCAGAACGAACCGCTTCATCTAATAAACGCAACGGTGGCAACTCAGTATCGGCGCCGCTAGTATCCTCAAACAGTGAGATCTGGCTTTCTCTGGAGTGGCGCTCACTGACTTCTACTTTATTAATGACCGGCTCAATACGCACCGGCTTTTTGCGCGCCTCTTTCTTAATGGTTTCGGCCTTGACGCGAGTTTCACGGCTTTCACGGGCAATTTCGCCCTCTTTCTTTTCTTCACGTAATTCTTTATAGGCCTTAACTTTGGACTGCAGCCACTCAAAACTATTCAGCAGACCATCACCAATCATATCCATTAAACGCAGCCATGACAGGCCGGTGAATACCGTAATGCCCGCTAAAAAAACCGCCAGTAAAATTAAGGTTGAACCCAGCACGCCGAGTGCAGCTGCCATTCCATCACCAATCCACAAGCCCAAAATACCGCCACCATCATTATTGGGCAGGGTATCGGGTGGAATCACAAAATGCAGACTAATTAATGCACAGCCGGTTGCCAGGGTCATAAAAAAGCCCAGCCAGCGAATGCCCAGTACCCGAAAATCAATTTCACCCTCTTCAGTACGCTCACGCAGCACTAGCCAGCCGCTGTAAGCAATCATCACCGGAAACAGGTAACTCAGGTAACCAAACAGGGAATACAGCACATCGGAGAACCAGGCTCCAACCACCCCCGCTAAATTGTGAATACTGGAAGACGGACCCGAATAGGACCAGCCCGGATCCTGAATATTATGGGTTACCAGAGCAGTTAGAATAAATAAGGCAATAGCCAGCAGAATAAACAGGGCCGCTTCACGCAGGCCACGATTAATGTGGATCGTCAGCCCGGAAAGACTGTTTAACTGGTTATCATCTTTTTTACGGCGCGCCTGTGCCAATGTGTTCTATCCTATAAAATATGAGTTTAAATATTTAGTACAATTCGTTGATTAAAAACGCATTTTTACCTTCGCGGAAGTATAACAGCATAACGCAGAACTCTATAGTGGCTGATTGCGCCCTCCTTCTACCTCATGTGTAAATCCCCTTTTTCTAAGGAGGAGGCTGTTACTCCCCTCTGAGTAAAAGAGGGGCTGGGGGAGATTTAATAGAACTGAGAAAAATCTTAACATTGAATCTATTGTCTAAGGACGCCTTAAGATTCTTTTGCTAGAATACCGCCAAATTTACCAATACTAAAAATTCAAGCTATACACTTAATCTAGCCCACTCTTTCGGAGAATCTACATGAGCGACAACAAGCATTGCAAACTATTAATTCTAGGCTCCGGCCCGGCGGGCTATTCGGCAGCAGTTTACGCGGCACGTGCAAACTTAAACCCGGTAATTGTTACCGGCATGGAAATGGGTGGACAGTTAACCACCACCACTGATGTAGATAACTGGCCCGGTGATAATGAAGGCGTACAGGGCCCCGAATTGATGGAGCGCATGAAAGCCCATGCTGAACGCTTCGGCACTGAAATCATTTTCGACCATATCCACACCACCGACCTGAATGCTCGCCCGTTTAAGCTCAGTGGCGACTCCCACGAATACACCTGCGATGCACTGATCATTGCCACCGGCGCTAGCGCTATGTATCTGGGTATGGAGTCAGAAGAAGCATTTAAAGGTAAAGGCGTATCAGCCTGCGCTACCTGCGATGGTTTCTTTTATCGAGGCCAGAAAGTCGCGGTTATCGGTGGTGGCAACACCGCGGTTGAAGAAGCCCTGTACCTGGCCAATATTGCCGATCACGTTACTATCGTGCATCGCCGCGACCAGTTCCGCTCGGAAAAAATTCTAGCGGATCGCTTAAAAGAACGTGCGGCCACCGGCAATGTCACCATTGCATGGGATAGCACACTGGATGAAGTACTGGGCGATGACAGCGGCGTAACCGGTATTCGCATTAAAAGCACAAAAGATGACAGCACCACTGACATTGATTTAGCCGGTGTATTTATCGCCATCGGTCACAAGCCCAATACAGATATTTTTGCCGGCCAGCTGGATATGGACAATGGTTACGTAACCGTACAGGCAGGAACTAAAGGCAATGCAACTGCAACATCTATCCCCGGCATTTTTGCGGCCGGAGATGTCGCCGATCAGATTTACAAGCAGGCGGTCACCTCAGCGGGCGCAGGTTGCATGGCAGCTCTGGATGCGGAAAAGTATCTGGATGAATTAGAAGATTAATCGTCTATAATTGTATTTAATCAGGTCCAGGCTCCTGTTACATAACACCTGATTAAATACAATATAATAAGGAAGTTCATGAACATTATTAAGCGCTACCAAAGCCAGCATAAAATCATTATTACACTATGTAAGCAATTACTATCACTCGGCACCATTGATGAAGTGAAACAGGATCCTGAATTTGTTTTAAAAATATTTACCACTTTAGATAATATTTTATCGCTGCACCTACAATCAGAAGATGAAAATTTATACCCTCAACTTCTTTCCCATAAAAACTCACTAATCAAAAATACCTCTATCTCCATGCGCAACGAACTACTGGAAACCACCAGCGCCTATGCAGATTACAAAAACAAATATCTGTCTAAAGAAAATATTCAACACAATCCGGCAGACTATGTTAACGATACTAAAACAATCATTAATGCTCTGTTAACTCGCATAGAAAAAGAAGAGACCGAACTGTATTCCTTATTTAACTGACTTACCAAATCTGATAAAATTCCAGGCTTCTCCCGGCAACTGTTTAAAGCACACTAATCGAATATAGCATGCAACTCAGTATAATAAACTCCCTCAAAAACATTCCAGCCAAACAATGGAATAATATCGCCGGAGATAAAAACCCATTCATACAACATGACTTTTTACTGGCTTTCGAAACCGGACAATGCCTGGAAAAGTTTGGCTGGTTACCAAAATATTTTCTAATCCACAATGATAAGAATGAATTAATAGGCGCCATGCCCGCTTATGAAAAACATAATTCCTATGGGGAGTTTGTTTTTGACTGGGCCTGGGCTGATGCCTATAAGCGCTCAGGAGTAAACTATTATCCAAAACTCGTCATCGCCATCCCCTACTCTCCCTGTCAGGGCCCAAGAATTCTGGCTGAAAATAACGATTCGACAATAAAAAGCACTTTAATTAAATTTGCACTGGATTTTTCCACTAAAAACAATTACTCAGGCACTCACTGGCTATTTAATCTGACTGATGATTTTGAGGTTTTAAAACAACACACAGACTTGCAACGATTCGATTATCAGTTTCACTGGCACAACAATAACTATAAAAGTTTTGATGACTTTCTGGCTGAGCTAAAACCAAAAAAACGAAAAAACATAAAGCAGGAACGGCGCAAAGTTCGTGACCAGAACATTGATATTAAAACATTTAACGGCAGTGATCTAAACAACGAGCAATGGCAGAAAATTTACTACTTTTATAAAATTACTTTTATGAAAAAATCAGGCGCCCCTACTTTAAGCCTTGATTTCTTTAAATCCATTGCAAAAACATTGCTTATTATATTTGCCTATTATAACGACGAAGTAGTGGCGGGCGCTATATGCATAGAAGGTAAAGACACGCTATATGGTAGACACTGGGGCTGCCTTGAAGAATATGACAGCCTGCATTTTGAAGTCTGCTATTACACCGGCATCGAATACTGCATTAATAACGGCTTAAAAACATTTGAACCCGGCGCACAGGGTGAACATAAAATTTCACGCGGTTTTTTACCGGTTAAAACCTGGTCGGCACATCAGGTAAATCACACTGAATTTAACCGCATACTGGCGCAGCACTTACAGCAGGAATCATCTGCACTGAACGAATATGGTAAACAGCTTATTGCAGCCTCGCCATTTAAAGAAAAACAAAAAGACTAGCGTTAATTAGCGTTAGTCTTTTTGTTTTTCGCCAGCCGTTTCTTTAGCACCATGTATCTTTTTATGGTCAGGCAAAAAATTATCCGCTAACGTACTATAAATCGGTGTTTTACAAATCGATTTGGAAATACCTGCCGCCAGATAGGCGGTAACCATCAGCGGTAGAATCAATGCATGCTGATCTGTCATTTCCATGACAATTACAAATGCTGTAATCGGGGCCTGTACTACGCCTGAAAAATAACCAACCATTGCAAATAAAATAATTGCACCATAAGGATAGTTTGTTAGCCATTCAGAAATGTGCACACCAATCCCTGCGCCGGTCGCTAAAGACGGTGCGAATATACCACCTGGAATTCCACTTAAATACGAAGTTGCTGTTGCTAATAATTTCAGGTAACCATAACTGGCACCAATTTCGCCGGTATTTTCCATAATGGCTTTAGCTTCTGCATAACCACTGCCATAGGTTAAATGGCCGGAATAAAATCCGATAACTGCAATACCCAAACCACATAAACCCGCAACCACATATGGATTATTATTTCTAAATGGTGAAACCCAGCGGCTACCGTGAATGAGCATTAAACTGAAAACGCCACCTAACAAACCACAAACAACTCCGCAAACCAGCACTGGCACTATCGCATGAGTCAGATCAATGGAAGGACTGGTAGTACCAAAATAAGTATAATTATCTAAAAAAGCAATCGCCACAATCGCCGAGGTGACGACACCGGCTAACACCAGGCCCCGGGTGCGCACTTCAAACGAACGACTGAGTTCTTCAATGGCAAAAACAATTCCAGCCAATGGTGTATTAAATGCGGCGGCAACACCAGCAGCACCACCGGTAATGATTAATGCACGTTCCATATCAAAGTCACGAAAACGCACAAAGCGGCGCATGGAGAACATTATTGCGGCACCCACATGCACAGTTGGACCTTCACGGCCGATGGATGCGCCACTTAATAAGCCTAAAATACACAACATCACTTTACCAAAGGCAATACGCATAGTGAGCAGAACACTGCGCTCATCTTTATGGCCCAACTCAAGGGTAGCAACTACCTGTGGAATACCACTGCCTTCTGAGCCGGGGAAAAATTTTCGCGTTAAAAAAACAATCAGAATTAAACCAACTGGTGAAATAATAAAAGGCAGATAACTATTTTTTTCAACAATATGAAAAAACGTATGATTAGCCCATTCACTGGACACCGCCATAAATACCGCGACTAAACCAACTGCGGTACCACCGAGCATAAAAATAAAATTAGCTTTCCAGTCTTTATGAGAGATAAGCCAACGACCGGAGTGTTTGATGTGTTTACGCATGAAGAGAGTAAATATTAAGTACTTTTGAATTAATTATAAGAAGAAGCACCCATATTTAAATAATAGGGTTTACACTTTAATAAATTATACCTGAAAACACTGTGCGGTGTTTAACTTGAATCTATTCCGACTGACTAGCCGCTAAACATCCGACAACATAGTTTGAATCATCGCTCGCACAGTATCACTTTCAAAAGGCTTATCACAAATCCCGGACACACCCGCCTGCTCCACCGCTGCCAAATTACCCATATTACCTTCAGATGTCACCATTAGTACCGGAATTGAACGCTGGTTACTGTTGCTGCGAATATGCTCGAGCAATGCTTTGCCATCCATTTTTGGCATATTGTAATCGGTAACCACGAAATCAAAAAAGTACTCATCCAATAATGGTACCGCATTCGCACCATCATCAGCTTCGGTTATATTTTCGATACCTAGACCTTTTAATACTCGTTTAATATGATTTCTAGCCATGGTGCTGTCATCAACTATTAACACTTTTAAGTCTTCCGCATTAAACTCATCAAACTGCATTGCGTTTGGCTTTAAAATATCCAGCGTATTATACAGACCACGCTTTAACTGCTCTGAGGAAAACGGTTTGGGTAAAATACCGGTAACACCCGCCTGCTTAATCGGGTCGATATAATCAAAACCGGTTTCGCTGGAGATCAGCATAAAGGCCACATCTTTTAAATTTTCATCTTCGCGTATTCTGTGAACTAAATCAGTTGCTGTCATATCTGGCAAATGCATGGCACTGATTACCAGGTCGGGGCTAAACTTCAAAATACTATGTAATGCAGATTCTCCGTCTATCGCAACATCGAAATGCGTAATACCCGCGCCTTTTAATTCACGATGAATAAATTTTGCCTGTGACCTGGATGGTTCAACCATCAGCACATAAAGCTCAGCTAAAGATTTTTCATGCATTTAATTTACCTGAAAATTATCATTGTTATTGTTTTAGTGTAGCAGCTCTTTTACACTTCGCTGATGATCTCATTACAATGGCTAGATCCGGATTCGAGCGCTGAATTTCCACCACTACAAACGGCCCTCACCGAACCTGATGGCTTACTGGCTGCTGGCGGTGACCTATCACTTGAACGCCTGATCCGTGCTTATCAGTCGGGCATTTTTCCCTGGTACAGCCCCGGTGAACCGGTTTTATGGTGGTCACCTGACCCGCGCTTTGTACTCGATCCCGAACAGTTAAAAATTTCCCGCAGTCTGGCAAAAAACGTCCGCAACACCGCCTTTGAAGTTCGTATGGATAGCGCATTTGAGCAGGTTATTTCTGCCTGTGAAACACAGCCACGAAAAGATCAGCCCGGCACCTGGATTACCGATGAAATGCGTCAGGCTTATATCGATATGCATAAAGCAGGACAGGCCCATTGCGTGGAATGCTGGGATGGCGATGAGCTGGTGGGGGGCTTATACGGCATTCATACCGGACAGGTATTTTGCGGTGAGTCGATGTTCAGCCGTGCGAGCAATGCATCTAAAATAGCGCTGGTTCACCTGTGTCGGTTTTTACAGCTGCACGGATTTAAATTGATTGATTCGCAGGTATATACCGAACATCTGCAACGTCTGGGCGCGAAGATGATCGCGCGTGATGACTATATAAAGGTGCTACAGCAACCGCATGAGGTTGAGATGCCGGCTAACTGGAAGGACCTGTTTGATGAGTTTAAAAGCAACAGCATATTGTCCGCAAATGAACGCAAATGAACGCAAATGTTTTTTAGTTTATGCGCCTGCTGCGCATTACACTTTAATTAACGCTATTGCTTTTTATTTGCGTTAGTTTGCGTTCATTTGCACACAACAGCTTTAAATCTTTACCCTAAATGCTCCAGTCGAATTTTAACCACATCACCCTCAATAGAATCCAGCGCTTCAATTTTTGACAACGCCTGTGACATATTCTTTTCAATGATACGCGATGTCATCATAATTAAACACGCACGGGTCTGGCCTTCAGCAGGTTCTTTTTGAATTACCGCTTCAATTGAAATGTCGTTGTCCGCAAAGATGCGAGTCACATCCGCCAGCACACCCGGGCGATCATCAGCTAACATACGCACGTAATATGAGGTTTCAAACTCATCTGCAGACACCACTGGGGTATCCTCTAAAGCGGATGACTGAAATCCTAAATTCGGGACACGATTTTCAACTGAAATATCCATTGCGCGAGCAACATCCACCAGGTCTGCCACAACGGCTGACGCAGTTGGCTCAGCACCGGCTCCAGCACCATAATAAAGGGTTGGACCAACGGCATCAGCTTTAACCAGTACCGCATTCATAACGCCGTCTACATTGGCGATTAAACGCTTTTCAGGAATCAATGTGGGATGCACGCGCATTTCTATGCCCTTATCGGTTTTACGCGCTATACCTAAATGCTTAATACGGTATCCCAGCTCTTCGGCAAAATTCACGTCTTCACGGGTGATTTTGCTAATACCTTCGGTAAAGGTCTTATCAAATTGCAGTGGTATGCCAAATGATAAGGAAGCCAGAATCGTCAACTTATGCGCCGCATCGATGCCTTCAACATCAAAGGTCGGATCGGCTTCCGCATAACCCAGTGCCTGTGCTTCTTTTAACACATCATTAAAATCACGACCCTTGTCGCGCATTTCGGTAAGAATAAAATTGCCCGTGCCATTAATAATACCCGCAATCCACTCAATTTTATTGGCGGATAAACCTTCACGAATAGCTTTGATAATCGGAATACCACCAGCCACCGCTGCTTCATAAGCCACGATAACGCCTTTAGCTTCGGCAGCTTTAAAAATTTCCGCACCGTGCATGGCGATTAAAGCCTTATTGGCGGTTACCACATGTTTACCATTTTCTATGGCTTTGAGCACCAGCTCTTTAGCCGGTGAGTACCCCCCAATCAGCTCAACTACAATATCCACATCCGGGTCGTTTACAACCGTGCTGGCATCATCCGATAACTTAACTTTTGAGCCGTCTAAAATGGTCTGATCAGCAATATCCCGTGCGGCAACATGCACGACCTGTAATTCACGTCCAACCCGACGTGCAATTTCTTCACAGTTTCTCAGTAACACCGTAGCGGTGCCACCACCCACAGTACCCAGACCCATTAAACCAATTTTGACGGCTTGCATGTATTTATTCTCCGCTGTCAGTTTGTGCTGACGTGTAATGTTTTTAATTGCAGTGGATGATATAGGGAAATGCTTTTATATTCCACAACCAGCGGGATTTATGGTTGTATAATTCATCCGACTATTATTAAAGAGCTAAACCTAAAATGAAATTCAGCGAAGATTATGCCATTGGCACTAATGTGATTCGTGCCTTCACTGAGACCAGCATTGATATAAATAATTTAACTTATAGTAACAGCCTGATTGTCGGCAATAATGTACTGATTGATAACTGGGGTATTCTACATATCGAAGATATGACCCTCGAAAACTGGCAGGCATTACTGGCACATAAACCGGAAGTCATTTTAATCGGCACCGGTAAATCATTAGTGTTTCCACATCCGGCCAGTTATGCACCGGCTATCGAACAGGGAGTAGGGGTAGAATTTATGGATTCGGGTGCGGCATGCCGTACCTATAATGTACTGGTGTCTGAAGACCGCTCGGTAATTGCAGGGATTATTTTATAGCTGAGAATCAAAAGATATTTACTGCAAATGAACACCAATGTGGGCAAACAAAAGCCTGATATAGAAATATAACCTAAAAACATTTCGGTTATTTGCAAACAGCATTACATTCTCCCGCTTTTTTGCTTAACCATAAAAAAGGGAGGCTTGAAGCCTCCCTAAGGATCACACGATTATAATTATTAGTTATTCCATTCAATCATTCAGTAATAACTCTTCTGAAAAACCGTGGCTTTCCAGAATTTTACGCAGATGACGCAGAGCATCCATCTGAATCTGGCGAACCCGCTCACGGGTAACCCCCAGTTCACGACCCACTTCTTCCAGCGTAGTGCGCTCATGGCCATGTAAACCAAAGCGACGAATTACCACTTGATGCTGTTTGTCATCCAATTGGTTCAGCCACATTTCAAGGTTCGCCATCACATCTTCATTCTGTAAAATAGCAGATGGTTCCGGGTTTACCTGATCTGGAATAATTTCCAGTAATGGGCGATCATTTTCTTTCCCCACCGGCACATCAACCGACGTTACACGGTCACGCAGACCGAGCATTTTTTCAACGTTTGCGACAGGGCGATCAACTAACTTGGCAATTTCATCAGCTGTTGGCTCATGTTCGAATGTTTGCTCAAGTTTGCGGGATGCACGTAAGTAAACATTGAGCTCTTTAATAACGTGTATGGGGAGGCGTATGGTGCGGGTCTGATTCATTAATGCGCGTTCAATGGTCTGGCGGATCCACCAGGTAGCATAAGTTGAAAAGCGAAAGCCTTTTTCAGGATCGAATTTTTCAACCGCGCGTATTAAGCCCAGATTACCTTCTTCAATGAGGTCTAACAGTGCTAGCCCACGATTCATATACCGACGTGCAATTTTCACCACCAGGCGCAAATTACATTCAATCATTTTTTTACGGGCTGAGCCTACGCCTTTTCGGGACAGTCGGGAATAATAAACTTCTTCTTTAGCGGTCAATAAGGCTGAAAACTCAATTTCACGCAGATACAAACGAGTTGCATCCATTTCCTTTCTATTAACGCTTGTTGCTGAATATTTCTTTTTAACCGGTGTTTCTTTGGCTTTGGCTTTAACTTTTGTTTTAGCTTTTGTTTTAGCTTTTGTTTTTGTTTTAGCTTTTGCCGTTATTGCCGGTTCTAATGGTGATTCAAGCTCGTCATCTTTGACAATGTCATTCAGATACATATCTGAATTATCATCTTCAACCTTTAGTCCTGCTTGATTCAAATCTTCTGGTAGTTTTTTTTCACAGATTGCAGTCATATTTAGCCCTCCCCAGGTGAGCCAGGTTATTATAATTTTAAGTTAGATTGCGCTATGTCATTTCCTCATTTATCTCTGAAAAGAGTGGTAAGCCTATGTTGTTCATAAACTCATAGTCCTTTTTAGTCTAAACCAAAATAGAAAACAAGAAAAAAATCACATTTATTTTGCTTTTCATCAATTTTATTCCATTTTTATCATATTTTATTTGACAAATAACCCATACGAGTGATTATTACAAGACGAACACAGGGATAACCTGTATACAAATAAGGGAAAATATCAAGTGAGAAGACTGGATAGCAAAATCTGCAAATTTTACGACCAAACTCTATGACTTAGGAAGGTAATACAACGGGTTTACCGGCTTACCATTACGGCGAATCTCAAAATGCAATTGAGCCCTGGCATCACGTTTGCCCATTTTTGCGATGGCCTGACCCCGCTTTACCGAATCCCCCTCACTAACCAGCAATGACTGGTTGTATGCATAAGCACTTAAAAAGGAATGACTGTGTTTTATAATAATCAGGTTACCGTAATTGATAAGCCCATTACCGCTATACACTACCGTGCCACTGGCCGCGGCCTTTACTGACTGACCCGGCTTACCCGCGATACCAATACCTTTTCTGCCAGTGTCATTAGCTTTATAAGTTTGCACGACTCGGCCTTTAACCGGCCAATGCCAGCTATCAACTTTAACTGGTAACGCCACCTTAGCCACAGACGGGGCTGCTGCCAGCGGCTTAGAGACTACTGCCTGCCTCACCAGTGGCTTAGTAACAGGCGCGGCCTGAGAAACACTGGCTTTTGCACTCTGCGGATTGCTCGATCTATCCCCCAGAGAATTCAGCGGAGGATTTAGGCGTAATCGTTGGCCGGGCTTTAGTACATACGGCGAGCGTAGATGGTTCCAGCGTGCCAACTGGTGATGACTATAGCCTTCGCGGCGTGCAATGGCATAGAGGGTTTCATTTTTCTGTACTTTTACGTGAGTTGCTTTTGGTGAGGTTTTAACTGCCGTTTTTTCTTGTGGCTCATCCACCACCACTGTACGACCGGTTACCTTTTCAGTTAATACCTGTGGTCTGGACTCTTCTAAAGCACTACCATCTTTATCGGACGGCTGCATCCGCAGACGCTGACCAGGATATATGGCATAAGGTGCTGTTATATTATTAATTTGAGCCAGCTGACGATAATCTTTCTCGTAACGCCAGGCAATTGAATACAGCGTGTCACCACGTTTGACTGTATAGCCCTGTGTATCCCACTGCCTGGGCATATCACTACAGGCAAGTAATAAACTTGTGAGTAATATTAATAACGAGAGTCTGATTTTAGAAATAAAATATCTCAACAGTAATTACAGGTATTTATGAATTAAGAAACCAGCCACTGCTAAAAGAATAACAGCCCAACCCAGCCATTCGATATATTTACGTACCAGCGGTTCCATTTTAGGCCCCGCCCAGGCCATCAGTAAGGCAATCATATAAAAGTGTGCAGCACGACCCACCAGCGAAACCAGCAAAAACGGTATAAATGACATGGAAAGCATGCCCGCTGTCAGCGTAAATATTTTAAACGGTGCCGGGGTGAAAGCGCCTATACCCACCGCTAACACACCATATTTTACAAATTCTTCGCGGGCCACTTCCAGCTGTGGCAACCAGCCCATCTGCGTAATCCAGGGCTCGATATAATTCATCGCACCCCAGCCCAACAAATAACCAATCGCCGCACCAAACACCGACATCAAAGTAGTAATGGTGGCCAGACGGATGGCTTTATCCGGTGTAGCAATCACCATCGGTATCATTAATAAGGCGGTGGGCAACGGAAATATAAACGATTCAAACAGGCTGACTCCAACCAGATAACGCTCACGATGCTTATGTTCGGCCCAGTGCATTGCCCGGTTGTAGAGCCCTGCAAATATCACAGTAAAGCACCTTTAAGCATCGGAACAAACTTCACCGCATCCAGCTCTTGTTCGACAAACTGGTCTGCCTCACGGGTAATCAGCAATAGCTTCTGGATGCCCTGCTGCCCTCCTACCGGAATCACCATCATGCCACCAATATCCAGCTGATCCAGCAGCCCCTGAGGTACTTCTTCCGGAGCAGCGGTAACAATAATAGCTTTATAGGGTGCATGCTGTGGCCAGCCCCAGGAACCATCTGAATGCTTTAATGAGATATTATGTATACCCAGCATATGGTAACGCTCTCGTGCCTGTGTCTGGAGCGCTACAATACGTTCCACCGAATAAACTTTGGGCACCAGCTGCGACAGTATCGCCGCCTGATAGCCTGACCCTGTACCCACTTCTAGTACTGCATCAGGCACACCCCGGCTCAACAAAACTTCGGTCATGCGCGCAACGATAAACGGCTGAGAGATGGTTTGTCCATGACCAATCGGTAAGGATGAGTCTTCATACGAACGTGAACTCATGGCTTCATCCACAAATAAGTGGCGCGGCATCTGCCGTATAACATTCAGCACCTGCTCATTCTGAATGCCTTTATCACGTAAACGCTCAACCAGCCGGTCACGGGTTCGTTGAGATGTCATGCCTATACCCTGCACTCTGGGATCTGATAAATTCACTATTTTATAAGCCTGTTACACATGAAAACCTACGTGGAAATCTGATGAAAATAATGGTTAGTTCGCGTCTGCGGGTATTATGATTTATATGTCACTTAACCAGTGATGCAAATTTTGCTGGCTATCATACCGTGTTAAATCAATCTGCAAAGGGGTAACTGAAATAAATCCCTGCTTTACTGCATAAAAATCGGTCCCTTCACCCGCATCCTGCTCTTCACCGGGGGGACCAACCCAATACACAGCCTCTCCACGTGGATTTATCTGCTTGATTACACCGGAAGACTTATGTCGATTGCCCAATCGCGTGCATTGAAAGCCTTTAATTTGCGACACCGGTAAGTCCGGTACATTCACATTTAGAATGGTGTCTTCAGTAAGTGGCTGGCGCTGTAATTTGGCAATCAACTTTTCGATTGCCCAGCAGGCAGTATCAAAATGCTGCGGATCAAAGCTGCCCATTGATACCGCAATCGCTGGCAGCCCTAGAAAACGCCCTTCTGTTGCCGCCGCTACGGTTCCCGAATACAGCACATCATCGCCCATATTGGGGCCATCATTGGGGCCGGAAATAACAATATCCGGCTCTGACTCCAGAATACCGGTAATCGCCAGATGCACACAGTCTGTTGGCGTGCCATCTACTTTATAAAAACCATTATCCGCCAGCTGTACATTCAATGGCCGGGATAAAGTCAGTGAATTACTCGCTGCACTGCGATTGCGGTCCGGTGCCACCACAGACAAATCGCCCAGTTTAGACAGGCAATTCGCCAGTATGGCCAAACCCGGCGCCAGATAGCCATCATCATTACTTAATAAAATTTGCACAGGAAATCACTCAATAGGTAAGATACCCATAATATAGAATTAAGGCGGCATTTCACAGAGTTAAAACAATTATGAAAGACGATGACAACCATCTTTTCAGTCAGGCCATGCAGGGGGTGAACTCGCTTGCATCTAATAAGGTCAGTTTGAAACCCAACCCCACGGCCATAAAAAAGCGTTCACAGGCTATTGAAAAAAACATTGCGGACACGTTAAGTGATGAATTTATTACCGACTGTGAAGATTTTTTAGAATTTATACGCCCGGGGATACAAAAGTCTTATCTTAAACAAATTCGTAATGGAAAAATCGCAGTTGAAGATCATCTTGATTTACACGGCTACCGCAGAGATGATGCACGAACACTCCTACTGGATTTTTTAGACCATGCCCAACAGCAATCTTATAAACTGGTACGCATAGTTCATGGTAAGGGCTATAACTCGAACGACAATCAACCGGTATTGAAAGCCATGGTAAATAAATGGTTACAAAGCATTCCGCAAGTACTGGCTTTTGTCAGCACGATTCCACGTGACGGCGGAACCGGGGCAGTTTATGTTTTATTAAAAATCTTAAAATAATTACCCGGGCGCTAATCGCGTGCGCTAATACGTAGTTTTATATTTAATAATATCAGGCACCAATCTGCTTACGTTGGTTTTTCACCATCGCAACAAATTTATCACAGTTCACCGGCTTACTGAATAAATATCCCTGATAATATTCACAATTCAAGTTCTTTAAAATATTTAACTGTTGCTGAGTCTCTACACCTTCAGCAATAACCTTTAAATTTAAATTTTCAGCCATGGTTATAATCGTTTTCACTATTGCAAGGTCATTAGAGCTATCATTAATATGATCAATAAATGAACGATCTATTTTAATCATATCAATCGGCAGCTTTTGTAAATATCGCAACGACGCATAACCTGTACCGAAGTCATCAATGGAAATTTTTATTCCCATTTTCTTCAATATACTTAGTTTTTCACTCACTTTTTCAGTGTCTTCAATCAATATATTTTCAGTAACCTCAAGCTCAATACACTCTGGATTAGTATTATATTTTTGTAATGTTCGCTGCACTTTATCGACAAAGTCATCCTGATGAAATTGACGCGGACTAACATTAACTGAAAGACTGTAAATCTCATCACAACACTGAACGCCACACCAGAGCTCACTGGTTTTTTTACAGGCTTCCTGAAAAATAAAATCACCTAATTCAATTATCTGCCCGGTTTCATCCGCCACTGAAATAAACCGCTCCGGTGAAATATAACCAAGATCAGGATGATTCCAACGAAGTAGAATTTCCGCTCCAATGATACAGTTACCATCAACTGAAACCTTTGGTTGGTATGCCACTTCAAACTGCTTAAGCTTAATTGCATGATGAATTGCCGACTCCATTTCAAGACGCTCCATTGCCGCCACATTCATTTCATTAGAAAAAAACTGATAATTATCGCGACCATTTTCTTTGGCTTTATAGAGTGCCGTATCCGCATGTTTAATTAACAACTCCGCACTATCACCATCATCCGGATAAATTGAGACCCCACAGCTTGTACTAATCATTAACGTATGCTCTGCAATTTGGTAGTGACTTTTAAGCGACTCATGCAGCTGTTTCGCAATCCGGTTAATATGGTTGATTGCACTTTCCCGAGTTTCGAAATCTGCCTGCAAAATCACAAATTCATCACCACCGAGTCGTGCAACAGTATCTTCCTTTCGTATGCATTTTTGTAATCGGCACGCCACTTCTTTCAACAGGCCATCACCTACCGGATGCCCTAATGAATCATTAATTTTTTTAAAATTATCTAAATCCAGCATCATCACAGTTAAACGCGAATGATGTCTTTTTGCATGTGCTATAGCTTGTTGTAGCCTGTCCAGCAAAAATTCCCGGTTGGGTAAATTGGTTAAGCCATCATAATAAGCCATGTGCCTTATATGATCTTCAGTTTGCATACGCTCGATTTCGGCTGAAGTACGGGCAGCAAAAATACGCATAACGCTTTCGTTAAATTCGACATTTTCAATTGGATCTCGAAACATCGCGAACAAAAGCCCCAACGGTTTTTTATGCGAGTCGAACAGCGGAATGCCCACATAGCTTTCCATGCTGGTTTCACAAAGGTGAGTATCCTGCGGGAAACTATTCTGAACATCCCTGGCATAGGTTTGTGTCTGTTTGCCGATAATCGTTTCACAGGGAGTCCCCTGTAACGGGTATTGAGTATTAGGCAAAATTTTACCGTCGTAAAAATAAGCTAGCGTTTCAACCACACCGGATCTATCTGGAATAATTTGCACGACACCACAGGAATCTGCTTTTAAAATTTCTGCCATGTGCTCAGTCATAGCGGTAAAAAAATCTGCACCGGTTGCCGTGGACACCGCCTCCATTATTTGCGTTATTGCCGATTCTGCTTTATGACGCTGTTTCAAACCCTCAAAGAAAGTTTGAATAATGGCTGCTTCCTGCGCAAATGCCTGCATTATTTTTATTTCATGCTCATCATAATGATGCATTTTATGTGTTGTTGCGATTTGCAATACACCAATTATTGTCTGATCGGCAATCAGAGGTACCGCTGCAGACGACTTTAAATTAAACTTTTTCTTTAATTCACTATGGCAATTTTGATCGTCCACCACATTATCAATAACACGGGGCTTCGACGATTTAAAAACATCAACATGAATAGAAACTTCATCGAATGCTATTTTAAAATATCCATCTGCTTTATACCCGGCATCGCTATGCGCTACACATACCAGTTTATTTTTGTTTGAATCATATAAGCTTAAAAAACAGATATCGGCACACAGCGCATCGCGGGTTCGATTCACAATTGTTTCTAACAATTTTGCAAGGCTGGCATAACTATGTGATGCTTTTAATAACTCATTACTAAAAGTCAAACGATCCTGATGCAGCTTTTGCTCTTTTAACAGAATCGCCAGCTGATTTGAAAAAATCCCTAACTCATCTGTAGATGCGGATTTTATTCTACTGTCCTGCTGATTTAATGGTGCGTCTATTAATCCTTTTAGTGGTGACAGAGACTGCTTAAAGCTATATACAAATAATAAAGCACCAACAATCGCAAGCACTTCAAGTAACAGCCAGATAATAAAAGTTTCTGTATTAAAAAATCCGGTTCGAGTCCAGTAGTATTGAACCAGCATTGTATCGATTAACAAGGGAATAAGCGCGCCGATTAAAAACACTTTTGTTTTTATAGTGAAAACCGGACGTCGTAACTCTATACCACCAAAGGCACGCCCGAATAAATCGTAAATACCGGTAAAGACAGGTAAACCGACAATAATTGAAACAATAAGTGCAACCAGATGAATACGAAACCAGTCAACCGGTAATGCGACATAATCTGTTGCCATTTCCAGACTAATAATTGCAGCCGCTGGTGCCATTGAAATATAAACGACAAAAACCAGCCAGTAATGCAATGGAAAGCGTCTGATGGCCCGCTCTGTAATAACGCTATTTTTCTCATCGGCTAAAGTCAGATATGCTGATAATGATTTTGAAAAGTTTTTGAAATAGAGTAATGCGAAGACCACGCTGCCAATCAGGAAAAGTGGCTTTAATGGTGTCGACATCATACTCACCAGCTGGTCGAACGAGAACACTTCAATATAAAGCAGGAATGAAAATCCAACCATTGGTGGCAATAGCCATGAAATAGCAATCAGACGTAAAAAATGGCTTTGAAACTGTTGTGCTGTCAAAATTATTTCAGCTCGAATATTAAAGCGTTACTTGTAGACTGAGTATAGTTGCTAAATGATTTTTTTATCCCGTAAAGGCGTCTTACTAATTTAAATCATTTAACCCAGTCATCCTGATGAAAATATACCGCATAAAAAATAAAGTCCGGTAAGCCGTTGCAGACAAATATCTGAAACTTTATGGCAAACCGGACAATACCCACTCGGTTTAGCTTGCCATTTTTCTGATGGGCACAACATTTAGTGTTTTCTGAATGAAATCACCGTCATACAACTCATCATGATTAGCAAACCTGTCTTTACCCTCCTGTAGCGAAGTCTGGGTCCAGGCAGACGTTTCACTAAACAACTTTTTAAGCAACTTCTGGTTCAGGTTATGACCCGCTTTATAAGCATAGTAATGGCCGATAATCGGAGCTCCCGCCAGCGACATATCTCCAATCGCATCCAGAATCTTATGACGTACAAATTCGTTTTCAATCCGCAGACCTTCCGGGTTAAGTATTTTCTGTCCATCAACCACCACCGCATTGATTAGTGAACCACCCTGCGCCAGACCTTTTTCCTTAAGCGCCTCAACCTGATTGGCAAATCCGAATGTACGGGCATAGGCAATCTCATCGAAGTAATCATCATCATCCAGGGTCACCGAATAACATTGTGCACCAATTGCAGTATTTGGAAAATCAATGCACATGCTCACACGCGGCGTTGAGTGCGGCATCAGCATGGCATATTTTTCCCCTTCACTGACAACAATTGGTTTTTCAATCCAGATGCCCTGTTTGGGCTCATTAAGGTAACTTTTGCCGCAATTACGGATTAGCTCAACAAACACTTCTGAGCTGCCATCCATAATGGGAATTTCTGGTCCATCCACCTCAATGCGCACGTTATCTATGCCGCAGGCAATAATGGCAGACATCAGATGTTCAACCGTCGCAACGCCAACATTAAACTCATTACTCAAATTGGTAGACAGTTCGGTGCTCGATACGTTATACCAGCTCGCATTAATAACGCCCTGCCCGTGACCAACATCAGTACGCACAAAATAAATGCCACGTTTATCGACGCTGGGTTTCAGGCTGACTGTCGTCAACTGACCGGTATGCAGGCCAATGCCAATAAAAGACACGGGCTCACGAACAGTCGTTCTATGGTATTTATAATTTGTTTCCATCGCTGTTCTCCATAATTAGTGGGTGAGACTAATGTATGGGATATGCGGTATCGGGGATGGTCAGTTGGCGCCAATCAGCAATCAATTAGCGCCAACTTATACAGAAAGTGTGTAATTTACTGAATAGAACCAGAAAAAACTGTTATTTCAACAAGTTAAGCATTAGTTGCTATACCGAATCTCTATATTCATTTGGTGAGACACCAGTCCAGCGGCGAAAAGCCCGGGCAAAATTACTTGGCTCGGTAAAGCCCAGCAGAAAGCCCACTTCAATAATCGAGCGATCACTGCCGCGTAAATACTGCTTCGACAGTTCGCTGCGAGTTTCATCAAGAATACCTTTAAAGCTGCTGTTTTCATCCTTAAGCTTGCGCTGCAGATTACGTAGACTCATGTTTAGCTGACCGGCAATCTTATCCTGATGCGGTATACCATTATTCAGCTCTTCAATAACTCGCGCGCGCACCTGCATGACAATATTATGCTTATCAAAGCATTTTAAATAATCGATAACAATCTGATCATTCATTCTGGCTAAGTCAGGATTAGACGTGGGCAGTCTGAGCTCTAATACATTCTTAGAGAAAAAAAGCTGGGTTTCTTGCGCATCAAATTTGACCTTAACACCAAAAAACTCATCAAACTTGTGTGCACAATCAGGTTTCGCGTGGGCAATGCTCACTGCATCTACCTCTAAATCAGGGCCATAGGTAATCTGACACATTTTATAAAGTGTGGCGATACTGGCATCGATTGAAACTATTTCTGGATTTTTTATTTTTGATCTGAATATAACCTGGTAGCAGTCATCCAGTTCATTAAACACATAATCAATAGAAGTGGTTATCGCGCTCTGAAATCGTACCAGACGATTAATAGAATCTTTCAGAGAATCACTGGTAATCCACGCCAGACCCAAACCACTTAAAGAAGCAGGCTGAACTAACTGTGCATACACTAAACCCAGACAATCATCGGCAGATTGTTGGTGGGCAATTTTCCAGACTTTCTGCAGTCTTGTTGTGCTGATTCTATCATTAGGCTGATAAGCTATCCGGGTATCTATACCGGCCTGCTCCGCAATCGCATATTTATCCAGCCCGTAGTGATCTAACACTTTTCCCAGCACCGATGCAATACTCACCACTGTTGTCGGGTATTCTGTTGTTAAGTGTGCTTTCATTTGTTCGCCCGAATCCTTTTATTTAAAAACAATCTTAATAAATAACTGACACATTATTATCGCCCGCCAGCTTATCAAGACGGTTCATTAATTCATCACTGGGATGCACACACCATTCATCACTTAATGATATTTTTGCCTTCACATCATTACGAGTGTAGTTTATCCACACCGGACAGGCACCTTCACGAAATGGATTTAACACCTGGTTTAACTGTTGCACAATACTGTTATCACAATTGTTCTGAGTTAAGTTAATTTCCAGGCGCCGCGCAAATTTCTGACGAGCTTCGGTAATATCATAAATGACATCAGCGGTAATGCGATACCCGCCAAAGTAATCGTCGTAAATAACCTTACCTTCCACCACAATTAATTTATCTTTGTTTAATAAATAATTATATTGCTCAAATTTTTCTTCAAAGATACGGACTTCAACCCGCGCGGTTCTATCGTCGAGCACTGCGGATACAATTTTGCCTCCGGTTTTAGTGCGTCGCACCCGCATGCCAATCATCAACCCCGCTAGCTTATAACTTTTTGCATTGCGTTGAGACATATATCCACCGCCGGCACCGGAGGCCAGATCACTCTGGTCAGCGAGTGCACCCAGTGTGCAATCAGTGAATTTTTTTAACTCTTTCTCATAACGTTCAATCGGGTGACCGGTGAGATATAAGCCCAGCGTATCTTTCTCAAAAGTTAAGCGTTTTTCTTCTTCCCACTCTTCAACTGTAACTTCATTGATCGGCGCAATATTGTCATCCTCTGCCGCACTACCAAATAAATCATCCTGACCGACACTGGCATTTTTCTGATACTGTTCCGCACCCTGCATCGCATCACTTAAGCGCGCCATTAAGCTGGCCCGGTTTGGTCCCAGCTCTTCTAACGCACCGGCTTTGATTAAGGCCTCTAAAACCCGCTTGTTAACTTTACGACCATCAACTCGCCGGCATAAGTCAAACAGGTCTTTATATGCACCATTATTATTACGCTCTTCAATAATACCTTCCAGCGCCGCTTCGCCGACGCCTTTAATTGCACCCAGCCCATACAGTACCTGCTTGTCATCCGGTACTGAAAACTTAATCACCGAGCGATTAATATTCGGTGTAAGTACATCGAGTTTCATCCGATGGCAATCTTCTATTAATATCACCACCTTGTCGGTGTTATCCATATCCGCGGATAAAACTGCCGCCATAAATTCCGCCGGATAATGTGATTTTAACCAGGCGGTTTGATACGACAATAAAGCATAAGCGGCAGAGTGGGATTTATTGAAACCATAACCCGCAAATTTTTCCACCAGATCGAAAATTTTCATCGCCAGCTTGCCGTCGATGCCATTTTCTTTAGCCCCGTCCTCAAAAATAGCACGCTGTTGCGCCATCACTTCAGGCTTCTTTTTACCCATCGCACGACGCAGCATATCCGCACCACCAAGGGTGTAACCGGACAGCACCTGAGCGATCTGCATAACCTGTTCCTGATACAGAATAATGCCGTAGGTGGGTTCTAAAATTGTTTTGAGAGATTCATGCTGATATTGCGCATCCGGGTAAGACACTTCTTCCCGTCCATGCTTACGATTGATAAAGTTATCCACCATGCCCGACTGTAACGGGCCCGGGCGAAACAGCGCCACCAGTGCGACGATGTCTTCAAAACTATCCGGCTGCAGACGCTTAATCAAATCTTTCATGCCACTGGATTCAAGCTGGAATACGGCGGTGGTTTCTGCTGCCCGCAACAGTGTAAATGTAGCCTCATCATCCAGCGCCACCAGATTCATATCCAGCTCATGCTGATCCGCATGACGAGCTTTAATATTGCGCACTGCCCAATCAATAATTGTCAGCGTACGCAGGCCTAAAAAGTCAAACTTTACCAGGCCAATCGCTTCCACATCGTCCTTATCAAACTGCGTAACAATACTGTGGCCACCCTGCTCACAGTACAGTGGCGTAAAGTCAGTAAGAACCGAGGGAGAAATCACCACACCCCCGGCATGCTTACCGGCATTACGGGCACAGCCTTCGAGTGACAGACACATGTTGATTAAATCGGTGACATCATCTTCATCGCGATAGGCATTGGCTAAATCTTCAGACTCATCCAACGCCTTAGTCAACGTCATACCAATTTCAAACGGAATCATCTTGGCGATACGATCAACAAAGCCATAACCCAAACCTGACACCCGTCCAACATCACGGATAACCGCTTTCGCTGCCATCGATCCATAGGTGATAATCTGCGATACCGCATCACGCCCGTAGGTATCAGCTACATAGCCGATAACCCGGTCGCGACCTTCCATACAGAAGTCGACATCGAAATCCGGCAATGATACCCGCTCGGGATTCAGAAAACGTTCAAACAGTAAATCATATTCCAGTGGATCGAGATCGGTAATTAGTAGCGAATAGGCCACTAGCGAGCCCGCACCCGAGCCCCGTCCCGGCCCCACCGGAATTTCGTTATCTTTAGACCACTGGATAAAGTCCGCCACGATTAAGAAGTAACCCGGGAAGCCCATGGTGTTAATCACTTCCAACTCGATATCTAAGCGCTCGTGATAAGGCTGACGACGCTCCTCGGCATTTTCAGAATCCAGTGGCACGAGTACTTCTAATCGTTTTTCCAGGCCTTCTTTAGATAACCGAATAAAATAGGACTCTATGGTGTCACCTTCCGGTACCGGAAAGTTCGGTAAAAAGCTTTCACCGAGTCGTACATTCAGGCTACAGCGCTGAGCAATCTCCACCGTGTTTTGCAGGGCTTCTGGAATATCCGCAAACAGCTCGCACATTTCTTCTTCGCTGCGCAGATATTGCTGATCACTATATAATTTCTGCCGACGCGGATCATCGAGGGTACGGCCATCATGAATACAGACCCGCACTTCATGGCTATCAAATTCGTCCTGCTTTAAGAAGCGCACATCATTAGTTGCGACCACCGGTGTATTGGTGGTCATCGCCAGACTCACCGCCGCGTGCAAATACTCTTCTTCATCTTCACGGCCGGTGCGTTGTAATTCGAGGTAAAAGCGATTCGGAAAAATATTCTGCCAGGCCTTTAACAGCTCCTGCGCCAACATGTGATTGCCAGATAGTAGCGCTTTACCCACATCGCCTTCGCGCCCGCCGGAAAGCACAATAATGCCGGCGTTCATTTCACGCAGCCAGTCAACTTCTATCATCGGGATTCCACCGTGCTGACCTTCAAGATAAGCACGGGAAATTAAGCGGGTAACATTCAGGTAACCTTCGTTGTTCTGACACAGTAAAACCATCCGTGATGGTTTTTCAGTTTCCACCGCCGAGCGCAACCAGATGTCGACGCCAATAACAGGTTTGATGCCCGCAGACATGGCAGCACGATAAAACTTCACCATCGCGAACAGGTTGGATTGATCGGTTAATGCAATGGCCGGGGTATTACGCTCGATGAGGGTTTTCATCAATGGCTTAATGCGCACGACACCATCAACCAGTGAATATTCAGTGTGCAAACGCAAGTGTATAAAACGGGGATTCATTTAGTATTTAATCTACTTTAAAATAGTTGTGTAACTTATTGTTTTAAAAGAATTGTAACGTTTATTTTTATTTGCACTTTTCAAAAAGCATTATGAGACAGAATGAGATGACTCTCAATCGTTAATCTGCATTTACCACTATTATTTATTTTTAAGCGGATATATTTATGGGGTTTTCCCACTTTGATACTAAAAACCCTGAATTATGCGGGTGGCTTTACCACTTTTGGAAAAATCTGCCTTGAAAGCATGCCTTTATGAAATCAGGACTTTATTATCAAACATCAAGCACATTAACTAAACTCGCTATCTAGTTGAATTATATTGAAATAAACATATAGAAAACCCATCTTCTGAAAAAGCTGTACGGTTTAAGCCCTTTAATCACTCGCCACTTTTCAGTTTCCTGTCACCATGCTCCGCCATCAACTCACTACAGACATGCTCGGCAAAACCCGCCCCGGCTTCCGCATATAAATTAAAAGCCGCATGCACACCCGCCTGTTTCAGGGCTTCAATCTCATCCGCATACCTCGCCACTGCTGCCACCTTACCGGTGTAGCCTGTTTCTTTTAGTAGCCGTGCAGCAAACAGGTTTTCCTGTGCATTGGGCATGGCCAGTACTATCATTTTTACATTCGCCTGATTCATATTTATACGACTCCAGAAGTCAGGATCAATAGCACTTCCGCGAATAACATTCATCTCGCCGGTATTCATTTTTTTTACTTTCGCGGCATCGTGATCGACACCCAGCACCTTATCGCCAACACGCTGGCGAAACACATGATATGCCCCGCTACCGACCCGGCCCATCCCAAAAACAATAATATTGGCATCACCTGAATTTATTTCAGCTTCTGCAGTAATCGGGCTGGCTGACTCAAACTGCAGTAAGAAATTATGCATTTTTACATACAGCAAATAGGATGCGCTATTTAAGGGCGCTGCAAATATAAATGACAGAGATAATGCGATAGCAATAATAATAAGCCACTCACTACCCAACCAGGCATTACTGACACTCACTGCAATCACTATCAAGCCAAATTCACTGTAGTTGGCCAGGCTTAATGAGCCTAAAAACGAGGTTCGCGCACGCAAATTAAACTTGCTCATCAACCAGAAGAAAAACAGTGTTTTAAATGGCACCAGTAGCATTAGCAGCACACCCATTGTGATCGCATTCCAACTAAGCGGTCCGGACAGGCCAATCGACAGGAAGAACCCCACCAGAAACAAATCCTTAAAGCCCAGTAGTTGGCGAGCCAGCTCCGGAGCACGTACATGACTGGCGAATATAATGCCTAAAATTAACGCCCCCAGATCACCTTTAACACTGACCAGCTCAAACATCTGAGCACCACCCAGCGCCACGCTTAAGCCGAATAATATCTGTAGCTCACCATGCCCGGATTTTTCTAGTATTTTAAACAGCAGGGGCCGCAGTGGAATTAACAATAACAGACCCAATGCCCAAATTGTTGGTACCTTGCCAGTGGAAATAGCCAGAAAAACCACCGCGGCAATATCCTGCATAATCAAGATACCAATCGCCAGACGACCATACAGAGAGTTCATCTCACCCTTTTCATCCAGCACCTTTACCGCAAATACGGTACTGGAAAAGCTCAGAGCAAATGCAATCAGGGCGACGGACATCATATCCAGCCCAACCAACTGCGACACACCGGCAAATGCCAGTAAATAAATAAACAGCGCCGCCACGATAATGGTTACCAGCATATGCAGCGATGAGACCGCCCAGATTTGCGGCATCAACAAACTTCTTACCTGTAGTTTCAAGCCAATGCTGAACAACAGTAGCGTCACCCCCATTTCTGAAAAATCTTTAAGTGCGGGGGTGAGTACGCCACCGGAGGCAAACAGAACAAAACCCGCCACCAGATATCCAACCAGTGGCGGTAAACCGATAGTGCGTGCGCCCAGCCCAAGTAGATAAGCGACTCCAAGAGCAATAATATCTGACTGCATATGTTTTCCAGACTGTATTTAGTGTTGCTATTATTAAAAGTTAAATGCGTGGAATCAGTTTAAGCCATACCTAAAAAATCCTTTCAATAAATACAATAGTATAAATCGTCATGTCTTTAAGATAATTTTCATTGCTGACATAATCGCCAACTTCGGCAGCGCTACCACTTAACGCTCTAACAGCCTTCTCACCGGCCCGAAACTTCTACGATGCTGTTTGCAGGGCCCGAACTCCTCCAATAATGCAAAGTGCAATTTAGTGGGGTAGCCCTTATGCCGGTTAAATTCATATTGGGGATACTCTTTATGCAACTCCTCCATCTGCTGGTCACGCTCAACTTTAGCCAGAATAGATGCGGCGGCAATTGCCGAAACCCGGGCATCGCCTTTTACAATTGCAGCGGCTTCACATGATAGATCCGGTAGCTTATTCCCATCAATCAGGGCAAAATCCGCGGTAATAGATAAGCTCTCTATAGCCTGTTTCATCGCCAGAAGACTGGCCTGCAATATATTAATCTCATCAACTACCGCCGGCCCTACCGAAGAAACTGCCCAGGCTTTTGCATGGGTTTTAATTTCCTGTGCCAGCTGCTCACGTTTTTTGGCAGTAAGTTTTTTCGAATCATTAAGCCCGGCAATCGGATGCAACTCATCAAGAATAACAGCAGCAGCCACCACCGCACCAACCAAAGGCCCTCTACCGGCTTCATCGACACCGGCAACTGCATGGTAATTTTTTAAATCAATATCAATGTCGTCAATCATTTTTTACGGTAGAATCCTAAGCTAATTTGAAGAATGAATAGTACTCATTTATATACCCTAATCAAGATATGATTGATAAAGATAAACCATGATGCGAATAATGTTCAGTGTTGGTGAAGCCTCTGGTGACATGCATGCAGCAAATATAATCAAAGCCCTTCACAACCACCATAAAGAACTTGAATTCTATGGCATGGGGGGCGATCAATTACGCAATGCAGGCGCAGAACTTCTGGTTGATTGCACCGACATTGCAGTTATGGGTATAGTGGAAGTACTGTTTAAATATAGCCAGATTAAACAAGCCCTTAATATATTACGCGAATCTTTACACGACAACCCACCCGATTTACTGGTACTGGTGGATTATCAGGCATTTAATTTTAAGCTTGCAACAACAGCAAAAGAGCTGGGTATAAAAGTGTTGTTTTATATCAGCCCGAAAATTTGGGCATGGCGGCCAAAACGGGTTTATGAAATGGGTAAAGTTATCGACATGATGGCGGTAATTCTACCTTTTGAAGAAAAAATTTATAAAGACGCCAATGTACCGGTACGCTTTGTTGGTAATCCACTAGTAGATAAAGCCAAAGCACTCAAAGACAGGTCCAGCTGCTTTGAAGAATACGGACTAACAACGAACAAAACTGTAATTGGTTTATTCCCCGGTAGCCGGCGCAGCGAAATTAAACGTTTACTACCGATACAGCTCGCCACCGCCGAACGACTGATTAAAGACAAACCAGACCTACAGTTTGTTTTACCCATTGCCAGTACTTTAGGTGAAAAGGACTTCGATCACTATCTTCAGAAATATAAACACCTCAATATCAAGCTGGTTAAAGACCTGCCCTATAATGTAATGCAATGTTGCGACACCATCATCGCCGCATCCGGTACCGCCACATTAGAAATCGCGTTGATGGGCATACCCGGCTGCATCATTTATAAAATCTCTCTAATTTCCTACCTTATATTAAAACCACTGGTAAAAATAAAACACATTGGTTTAGTGAATATTGTTGCTGAAAAAGAAATCGTAAAAGAGTTTTTACAGTTTGATGCGAAGCCGCAAAGCATTGCCAGCGAAATTAATTTAATTCTGGACAATAAAAACTATAGACAAAATATGATTGATGAATTACATGCTGTTCGCAACAAATTAGGAAAAACCGGTGGCACCGAAAACATGGCAGAATTGATTCTGGAAATGCTGGATTAAAAATATCTTACCATTAATATGCGAAAAAGAATGCGCATGTATTTAAAGATAGAATCAATTAATAGAGATACATTAAAGCCAAACACCTGCAACTGTTACAAACATAGATAGTTGTATGTTTTTGCATTCATTAGCGGTCAAAAATACAGTTAACTTTTAAAACGACTTAACGAATAATTCCACGCTCAGACTGCCGAATAAAATCAGCCATTAGCTTAACTTCCGCATAATTATCAATTAATTCTGCCGCTGATAGCATTGCTTCTTCACGGGGTTTTTTAGAACGAATTAACAATTTATACGCATTAACGATGGCACGAATCACTTCATCACTATAGCCACTGCGCTTTAAACCAACTTTATTAATACCACAGGCTTTACCGTAACTACTGGCAACGATTACATAAGGAGGAACATCTTGATTAATGATTGACCCCATACTGGTAAACGCACGGCACCCAATTTTAGTAAACTGATGCACCAGCGTAAAGCCACCCAGAATAGCGTGATCACCGACTTCAACATGACCGGCGCAGGATGCCGAGTTTGCCAGAATAATATGATTACCAATATTGCAGTCATGTGCAATATGCACATAAGCCATAAGTAAATTATGATGTCCAATGCGGGTAATCGCACCGCCATCTTCTGTACCACGTGAAATGGTTACATTTTCTCTGATGGTATTATTATCGCCAATTTCGAGGTGAGTAGTTTCGCCATCAAACTTTAAGTCCTGGGGATCTTCACCGATAGAAGCAAACTGAAAAATTTTGTTATTTTTACCGATTTTAGTTGGCCCGGATATAACCACATGAGGGCCAATCCAGCTGCCGGAATCTATTTCAACGTCTGCACCAATAACACTATAAGGACCAATACTAACGTCATCTGCTATTCTGGCATTTTCATCGATTATTGCAGTTTGGTGAATCATTGCATCGCTCAAATTAATTCATAATTTGCTGAAACATAAAACATCATTCAGGCTTTTGCGTCGCCGCACACATTATCGTTGCACTTGCCGCCAGCTCGCCATCAACCAGCGCCTTACAGTCAAATTTCCAGATTGTGCGTACTTTTTTAACCAGCTCAACCTGTAAGGTCAGAACATCACCCGGTACAACCTGACGTTTAAATCGTGCGCCGTCAATTCCAACAAAAAGATACAGTGTATCTTCTTCAGGGCTTTCATCCATTGTTTTGAAGCCCAGTAATCCAGTCGCCTGTGCAAGCGCTTCCATAATAAGCACGCCGGGCATAACTGGATAATCAGGAAAGTGCCCCTGAAAAAACGGCTCATTAATTGTTACGTTTTTAACAGCAGTTAGCGTTTTGCCAACTTCATAGTCAAGCACTTTATCAACCAGCAAAAAAGGATAACGATGTGCTAACAGCTTCTTTACTTCACCTATGTTCATTGTGTTCAAAACAACACCTTTAACCTTCTTATCAATAGCAATTTACGAATATATTATAGACTAAATCAATAGCAGATAATAATAGCACGAATATCTCTTGCGCTACCAGCCATTCACACTAGCATCTCAGGCCATTAAACTATGACTGACGAATCTGCAAATACAAAACACAGTCTTTATAATCTATTTTGATTTCTTATTAACCAGTTTTGAAATTTCATCCGTTATATTTATTTTATCAGCAGCAAACATAACCCCATCCTTTAATATAAGGTCATATTTTTTTTCAGCCGCAAATTTTTTCATCACATCAATCACTATACCTCTGAAAATATTTCTCTCTTCATTAAGAATGGCCTTAAACTCATTTTCTAAAGCCATGCCTTTTTGACGGTATATCATGATTTTTTTGTTAAGATTTTCTTTAGATGATGTTAATTTACTTTCAGTCATCAACAATTCATTAGTCTTAATTTCTTTTTCTAACGCCTTTATTGCGACAAGCTGATCATCAAGATCTTTTTTAGGGCCGCTAAATTTAGCCTCCATTGCCTTTTCAACACCTTTAGCTTTAGCGTACTCATTGAATAAAATATTTTCATTAACATACCCTACTTTCAATGCGAAAGCAGATACTGGCACCAGTAAAACACTTGTCAAAAATAAAATTGATATGATTTTTTTCATCTATAAATCTCCTAAAAGAATGAACCTATACTAAATTGAAACGCCTGCTTTCTATCACCAGGCTGATCGTTAACAGTTTGCGCATAGCTAAACCTTAACGGCCCAATTGGCGCAAGCCAGATAAAAGATATTCCGTATGATGCCCTTAACTCACCCGCTCGAAACCCGCCCCGGTAATTATTAGCCAGTACATCTTCCTGTAAAAACACATTACCAATATCATAGAACGTGCTTAAGCGTATAGAGCTAGGTGGCTTTTCCATAAATGGCACAGGGAAAATTAACTCAGCGCTGCCAACAGTTCTAATATTACCACCAATAGGTGCAACGGCAATTTGATTACCTTCGCTATCGGTGCCGGTATTTCTGGGCCCTAGAGAATTCGAATCAAATCCACGAACCGTTCTTAAACCACCGGCAAAAAACCGCTCATAAAAAGGATAGAGATTGGTACTGCCGTAGGCTGATCCATAAGCTATATCCGTTCGAATTAAGGTTGTGACACTGTCACTCAGCGGAAAATAAAACTTATTTCGATAAGTAAGTTTATAATACTCTAAATCACTACCCGGTGCTGTTAAATCCAGTAGTACTGATTGCCGATTACCGCTGGTAGCAAAGACGGTTCGATTTCTGGTGTCATGGGTATAGCTTGCGAGCATAGTAAAGGCACTAATATCTGCCTGTAAAAAGTCGCCATTGACATCAATCGCACCTCCGCCATTTTCCTCTATAAAATCAAGCACATCAGCAGATACCGTATTGCTTCCGCGGATAATCTCTGTAACTTCATAACCGACACCTAAACGCACCCGGTCAAACTCTGATAACGGGATTCCATAAGCGATATTTGCACCATAATTATTTTCTAAATAATTAACAATATTTTGCGATGCGGTATCGCGCTTTCTATAAGACAAACCCAGAGTACGGCTGATGCCATCAATGGTATGATAAGGATCAGTATAAGATATGCTATATGCTTCACCTGTCGCATCACGATTCAGATTTAATGAAAGCTTTTCACCCGTACCGTTCAAGTTATCAAGCGTTGTACCAAGATTAAATACAAAGCCCTGACTTTGCGAAAAACCTGCACCTATATTAAAACTACCTGCCAAACGCTCCGTTACTTCAATGTTAACATCAACTAAATCATCCGTACCCGGCACAGGGTCTTTACTCACATTAACCTGCTCTATGTAAGCAAGGCGCTGCAAGCGAACTTTAGATCGACTAAGCTTCGAATTAGACAGCTCGCCACCTTCCATTAAGCGCATTTCACGACGTAAAACATTATCATTGGTTTTATAGTTACCCGTAAAATTGATTCTTCTTACATAAACTTTTTTTCCAGGGTTAACGAAGTAACTGAGTTCGACTTGCAGGTTTTCATCATCAATGACCGGTATCACTTTAACCTTCGCAAACGAGTAACCTTCATTACCCAGTCGCTTCTGCACAAAGTCTTTTCCCTGAACCATTTTATTACGTGAAAAAACATCACCATTTTCGACAAAAATCAATCGTCTAAGCTCTTCCTCATCAAGCTTCAGGTCACCTGACAGTATGACTTTTTTAACGGTATATTTTTTACCTTCAGTCACATTCATTGTAATGTAAATGTCTTTTTTATCCGGTGTAATCGTTACCTGTGTTGATGCAACTGCAAACCGCACGTAGCCCCTGTCCTGATAATATGACTTTAAGGTTTCTTCATCGGCAGCCAGCTTAGGCTTTGCATACTCATCCATACTGGAGAAAAAATCCCAGGTTCCAGGAATACCCAGCTGAATTTCAGACAGTAACGTATCGTCATTAAACACGCTATTACCAACGATATTCACCTGTTTTATTTTTGCGATGACACCTTCAGAAATTTCAATATCAATATCAACACGATTACGTTCCAGCTCTTTTACAGCCGTTACGATGCGCACTGCATACTTTCCGCGACTAAAATACGCCTGCTGTTTCAAACCCTGCTCTATTTTGTCTAATGCAGACGGATTAAACACCCTGCCTTTTACGATACCAATATCAGTCAGTATTTCTTCCAGCTGCTCATCTTCAATATCGCTATTACCTGACCAGGTAATATTTGAAATAGCCGGTCGCTCTAAAACCCGAACAACCAGAGTATTTCCATCTCTTAAGAGCTTTACATCTTTGAAAAACCCGGTGTTATACAGTTCCTGAATGACATACGTTGACTCTGAGTAATTGAGCGGATCACCAACTTTAAGGGGTAAGTAATTTAATAATGTACCATCGGGAATACGCTCAAGCCCTTCCAGACGAATATCATCCACAACAAAGCTACTATCAGCATATAAATTTTGCTGAAACAAAAAAGTAAAAATTAGAAATAATAAACTGCGCACAATTTCGCCAAATAAATATGTTTAAAACAACGCTTAATTAATTAAACGCTGTATATCATTAAAAATAGCCAGACTCATTAATAAAAATAATAATGTCAGCCCCAGCCTCTGCCCTAGCTCTTCAAATTTTTGTGAAACAGGTGATCCTTTAACAATTTCAATCAGATAATACATTAAATGCCCACCATCCAGCATGGGTACAGGTAGCAGGTTTAAAACACCCAAACTAACCGATATCATTGCCAAAAACTTTATATATGTAAAGACACCAATACTCGCTGTAATTCCCGCGTACTGTGCAATCGTTATCGGCCCGGATATATTCTCCAATGCAGCTTCGCCAACCAGCATTTTACCTAACACTTTTAATGTTAATGTAGAAAATAACCAGGTTTCCTGCACCCCGCGCAGCAGCGCACCAAGCGGACTGTACTCTACTCTGGTTCTGGTTTTATTGATAACCTCAGCAGAAATTTCTGGATAGGCTCCCATAAATCCAATAATTTTTTCACCATTATCTTTCTCTCTTGGCGTAAGCGCGAATGAATGCTCAACACCATCACGAAGCACCACAAAATCAAGCGACTTACCTGCACTATTTTGAACTATCTCTACCAGTGCCTGCCAGCTCTCAACCGCTTGCCCATCAATAGAGACGACCTGATCTTTTGCCTGCAAACCCGCATCAGCTGAAGCGCTATCCGGGGTAATGCCACCAATTTGTGCGGGGACTTGCGGCTTCCAAAGTTTAAAGCCCAGTAGCTCAGTTACATCCTGCTTCTCATTAAGGATATGTATATCACCAATCGAAACCTGCCGATCGATAATAGAAAGACCAGCATCTTTAACTGTGACCGATAAAGTGCCGCCATCTATACCCTGATCAATCAATGCAATTCGAAAGGCCTGCCAGGTTTTGACCTGCGTATCTCCCAGTGAAAGAATTTCATCGCCATCTTTAAACCCTGCCTGAGCAGCAACCGACTCAATATCCGGTGTCGCTATAACTGGCCGTATACCATCTTCACCATTGAGAAAAAAAATAAAATAGAAAAAGGCGGCGAGAATAAAATTGAATATCGGGCCGGCAGCAACAATAGCAAAACGGGTTGCCACAGGTTGTGTATTAAAAGCGCGATGCCTTAACGACTCGTCAACTTCACCTTCTCTTTCATCGAGCATTTTTACATAGCCACCCAATGGAATAGCAGCAACCACGAACTCAATCAGGTCTTCACCTCTTTGTTTTTTCCAGGTAAACAATGGCTTACCAAATCCAATGGAAAAACGTAACACTTTTACTTTTAATAAACGTGCTACCCAGTAATGACCAAACTCATGAAACGCAACTAGTACACCAATTGCGACTATAAAGAAAAACAAGTTATGTAAAACACCACCACTCATCGATTAAACTCCAGCTTTTTTACCCAGTCGGTGGATACCTGACGAGCATCTGCATCAGCATCTAATATAATTTGCAAATTTTCTGCCTCAACATTTTTTGATTGTTCCAGTGTTTTTTCTATTACTCTGGATATATTTGTAAAACTTAATTGTTTATTTAAAAAAGCATCAACGGCAATTTCATTTGCCGCATTTAAAGTAGCGGTTGCCGTCCCCCCCTCATTAAGCGCCTCGTATGCCATAGCCAGACAGGGAAAGCGTATAAAATCAGGTTTTTCAAACTCCAGCTTTGCGACCTCAAAAATATCTAAAGGTTCAACACCTGAAGGCATTCTTTGCGGCCAGGCCATCGCATGTGCAATTGGCGTTCGCATATCCGGATTGCCCATTTGAGCCAGCACAGAACCATCCGTATAACTCACCATTGAATGTATAATACTTTGTGAATGCAATACCACCTGAATCATTGAAGGCTCAGTTTTAAATAACCAGCAAGCTTCTATTACTTCCAGCCCCTTATTCATCATGGTTGCCGAATCAACAGAAATTTTTTGCCCCATCACCCAGTTAGGATGAGCCACCGCTTCTGCAGGCGTCACATTATGCAATGAGTCAATATCACGAGTTCTAAAAGGACCACCACTGGCGGTTAGTAATATTTTATTTACACCAACCTGCTGCAAGCCTGAATCAAAGTGTACAGGCATACATTGAAAAATCGCGTTATGCTCGGAATCAATGGGTAATAGCTCTGCATTGTGCTTTTCAACTTCTTTCATAAAAATATCACCGGACATAACCAGTGCTTCTTTATTAGCCAGTAAAATACGCTTACCTGCTCGAGCCGCAGCCAGTGTCGGCAATAAACCCGCCGCACCCACAATTGCGGCCATAACCTGATCAACTTCATCGAGGCCGGCTACTTTCTCTAAAGACTTAACACCGTATAAAACTTCTGTATTTATACCTGCTTGTTCAAGTTTCAACTCAAGGCGCTGTGCCGCATCAGCATTTACCAACACTGCATACAATGGATTAAACTCAACACACTGCTGAAATAGTTTTTCATCCGCCTTATTAGCGGTTAGCGCAATAACTTTATAACGGTCAGCATGACGCTTAATAACATCCAGCGTATTCACCCCAATTGTACCGGTGGAGCCTAGAATACAAACACCCTGTAAATTAAACTGGCTAGACATTAAAAACCACCAGATTTAATAACAACGCCAGTAAAGGAGCAGATGTCAAAACACTATCTATTCGATCTAGAATTCCGCCATGTCCCGGCAATATATTACCCGTATCTTTTAAATCTTTTTCCCGTTTTAACAAGCTAACAAACAGGTCGCCAGCAACAGAAATTAATGCCGCTAGAATAGTGATAATAATTAATAGAAAAACTTCAAAGACGGATAACTCAAAAAGCAGGCCCGCAAGAATACTATAAATTGTGGTGGCAAAAATTGCTCCGTACAGACCTTCTCTGGTTTTCCCCGGACTGAGTCCAGGCGCCAGTTTGGTTTTACCAAAACGCTTACCTGAGAAATAAGCACCTATATCCGCAATCCAGACAATACTCAGACAATAAAACAACCATTGTGCGCTTTCAGCACGCACAGACATTAATGCAATAACCGGAGCAATCAATGCTAAAAAACCAAATATTAATTTAGCCACCGATAAAGATTGATTAACCGGTTGCGGGCCCTTCGATAACATCTGATAAATAGCATATAGCCAAACCAGAATCATTACACTCAATACTATATTTAACCACTGAGTATGGCCGGCCAATGCTATCTGTGAAAAATATGCAGCTATGGCAATAGCACCCGCATAAATAATTCGTAGAAAAACATTTTCAATACCGCTTAATCTGGCCCACTCCCAACCTGAAATCAGTATCATTACCAGCAACGAGTTAAATATAACAACTTCAGACTGGGTGAGAATACTCCAGACAACCAGGGCAGCCAGAGGAATTGCAGTTAACACTCGTTGTTTAAGCATTACGCATTAAACCTGTTGAGTTTGTGTTGGTTCAACCTGCTCACCGGTTTTGCCAAAGCGTCGCTGACGAGTAGCATACCAGTTTAAAGCGGCTGAAAATTCATCTGACTTAAAATCAGGCCAGAGCACATCTGAGAAATATAATTCAGTATACGCGAGCTGCCAGATTAAAAAATTACTAATACGCATCTCACCACCGGTACGAATAAATAAATCCGGTTCCGGTAACTCGGTTAAACAAACGTAATCATCAATTAGCTCGGCATCAATATCTGTAACCTGCAACTCACCGAGCTGAATTTTTTTAACAATAGCTTTACAGGCTTGCGCAATATCCCAGCGCCCGCCGTAATTAACTGCAATATTTAATTGTAGACCTGTATTATTTTCGGTGAGTTCTTTTGCAGACTTAATCTGTTTCTGTAATTTTTCAGAAAACGCACCGCACTCGCCAATAAAGCGTATTCGCACGTCTTGTTTATGTAATGATTTAACTTCGGATTGCAATGTAGAAACAAACAGCGCCATCAGACTACTGACTTCCTGCTCAGGACGCTTCCAGTTTTCACTACTAAAAGCAAATAACGTTAACGCCTGTATTTTTTCTTTAATCGCATTTTCTACTATATTGCGCGTAGCTTTGACACCTGCATGATGCCCGGCAGTGCGTGGCATTAAACGTTTCTTTGCCCAACGACCATTACCATCCATAACCACGACAATATGTTTTGGCCGGTCGTTGTCCTGCTCTGTTTGCTTAATTGAGGTAACTGACATTTATTTAATATTAAACCTTAAAGTATCAGATGAAAAAACTAAATTTCCATCATTTCCTTTTCTTTTGCTTCCAGCAATTTATCAATTTCAGCAACATATTTATCGGTTAATTTTTGAACACCCTCTTCCGCATTACGGGCTTCGTCTTCTGATATTTCTTTCTCTTTTAGAAGATCTTTAAAATCACTATTAGCATCACGACGAATATTTCTCACCGCAACTTTACCTGCTTCACCTTCAGATTTAACAACCTTAACTAAATCACGGCGACGCTCTTCAGTTAACATCGGCATTGGCACGCGAATCACCGTGCCCTGCGATGCAGGATTTAAACCCAGATTAGCCGTCATAATGGCTTTTTCAATGGCACCTACCATCGGTTTCTCCCAGGGGGTTACCGCCAGTGTTCTTGAATCTTCTGCGACTACATTCGCCACCTGTTTAATGGGTGTCATGCTGCCGTAATAATCTACCATCACCTGATCTAGCAAGCTGGGATGTGCACGGCCGGTACGAATTTTTGTTAGTTCAGTTCTCAGGGAATCCACGCTTTTACTCATACGTGTTTGTGCGTCCTGGATTATTTCATCAATCATTGTATTTCTCCCAAACTATTTTTGAAGACTATTATGCCGGTACAACTGATGTACCAATCGACTTATCTGTCATTGCACGTACCAGATCACCGGATTCATTTAAATTAAAGATACGCAGCGGCATACTCTGCTCTTTACATAAAACAATGGCAGTGGCATCCATTACTGCTAAATTTTTCACCAGCACTTCATCATACGTCAGTGTGTCAAAACGTTTCGCATCCGGATTTTTCATTGGATCCGAATCGTAAATACCATCGACTTTAGTTGCCTTAACTAAAACATCCGCTTCAATTTCGATTGCACGTAGCGCACCCGCACTGTCGGTTGTGAAAAATGGATTGCCAGTGCCTGCACCGAAGATAACGACCCGACCTTTTTCAAGATGGCGAATCGCACGCCGGCGCACATAATCTTCACACACCTGATGAATACTCAATGCAGACATGACCCGGCAGCTCGGACCTTCCCGTTCAACTGCATCCTGCAATGCCAGACAATTCATTACGGTTGCCAGCATTCCCATGTGATCGCCGGTCACTCTGTCCATGCCTGCTTCAGCCAGGCCGGCACCGCGAAAAATATTACCCGCGCCAATAACAATACCGACTTCAATACCTAAATCAACAACCTGTTTTACCTCTTTTGCAACACGTTTGATAGTAGCAGGATCAATACCGGATTCCTGTGAACCCTGTAATGCTTCACCGCTTAACTTTAATAAAACGCGCTTATAAACAGATTTTGAATTGCTCATTGTTATTATGTCCAATTTTTATGATTATTATGCCGCCAATCACGATCTGAAGACCGCTCCTACAGTATTAATGTACACTTCCCTTACACACAAAAAACCGGGAAAAAATCCCGGCCTTTAGTCATCCCTGAATACTCAAACTACTAACCAGTACTTAATAATGGCTCAGGTTGTTCCTGTGTGCGCAGATCAAGGCAGAAAATGTAAGCATACAAGTGTATGTGTCCATTTTCTAACGAAGAGCTGCGTGCACACAGGAGCAAGCTGAATCATTATTTTTAGGTTGCGTTTATTTGGGCCATTACTTCATCGGCGAAATTCTCGACTTTCTTCTCAATACCTTCACCCACTTCAAAGCGCGTAAAGCTATTAACTTCTGCACCTTTAGACTTCAGCAGCTGTGCAACTGTCTGGTCCGGGTCTTTAACAAATGGCTGACCCACTAAGGTTATTTCCGCAAGATACTTACGAATACGTCCACCAATCATCTTTTCGATAATATCATCCGGTTTGCCACTTTCTTTAGCTTGAGCAACCAGTATATCTTTTTCTTTTGCCAGCATTTCTTCAGGCACATCCGCTTCTGCTACACAGGTCGGATTAGTTGCCGCAATGTGCATAGCGATATCTTTAATGAGATCACCATCATCTTTGCTTAGCTCAACCAGCACGCCCATACGAACGCCGTGGTTATATGAACCAAATGCACCGTCAGTAGACTTGCGCTCAAAACGACGCACCTGGATATTTTCACCGATTTTAGCAACCATACCCTGACGGGTTTCTTCAATGGTCTTGCCATCGTCTAATGTCATTTCACCTAATGCTTCAACATCTGCCGGCGAGTTAGCCAGCACACATGCAGCAACCGCATTTGTGAATGCTTTAAATTCATCACCACCGGAAACAAAATCAGTTTCGCAGTTAATTTCTACAATAGCAGACTGTTTTTTATCATCGCTTAATGCTATACCCACTAAACCTTCAGCGGCTGTACGGTTGGCTTTTTTGTCAGCTTTTGCCAGACCTGATTTGCGCATATTTTCAATGGCTGTTTCTAAATCGCCGTCTACTTCCTGTAATGCGCGTTTGCATTCCATCATACCGGAGCCGGTGCGCTCACGTAATTCTTTAACCATGGCAGCTGTAATCTGCATAGTATTCACCTCATTAAATATTTATTCGTAGAAACAGGTTACACCTGTTCGATTATTTGCAGTCTCATTCTTAAATATAATGAATGAGAATAAGAACAGGCACTCAGGCCTGCTCTTATCAGATTACTTATCTTCAGCCGGTGCTGCTTCAGCAACTTCTTCCTTAGGTGCGGCTTCTTCAGATGCAGCTTCTGTTTTAGGAGCCGCTTTTTTCTTTGCTGCTGCCTTCTTTTTAGGCGCTGGCTTTTTAGCCGCAACTTCATCTTCTGCTTCGGCAGCACCAATATTTAGTGATGCAGCTTTACCTTCGATGATTGCATCAGCAACCGCTTCGATATAAAGCTTAATAGAACGAATCGCGTCATCGTTACCCGGAACAATGTAATCAACATCGTCAGGTGAGTTATTTGTATCAACTACACCGATAGTAGGAATACCTAAAACTTTCGCTTCGTGAACTGCAATGCTTTCATTACCTGTATCGATAACAAAAACCGCATCAGGCAGGCCGCCCATGTCCTTGATACCACCTAAGGTTTTATCAAGTTTTTCCATTTCACGGGTTCTGGTTAAGGCTTCTTTTTTGATCATCTTGTCAAATGAACCATCTGTAGACATGGTTTCTAGTTCTTTAAGACGACGGATAGACTGACGCACTGTGTTGAAGTTAGTCAACATACCACCTAACCAACGGTGATTAACGAAAGGCATACCACAACGAGCGGCTTCTTCAGCGATGGCGCCGCGAGCTGCACGCTTGGTGCCTACGAATAAGATCTTGCCATTAGCAGCAGCAATTTTGCTGATCGCATTCAACGCGTCGTTGAACATAGGCAGGGTTTTTTCTAAGTTGATGATGTGAATCTTGTTACGGTCACCAAAAA
>CAZHEA010000007.1:0-78128 GCA_964531165.1 uncultured Thiotrichaceae bacterium | reverse complement strand
ATTTATCAACAAATTTGCCTACAGATGAAACAAATGTAGAGTCGATACATTCATTCAGATATTTTTTTTCATTGCCGAAAAATACCGGTTCATGCAGCGGCAAAAACTGCTCTGTATTATAAGCTTCTTTAATAAACTGAATGATCGCTTCAAACATGCTTACATTTTCCCATCCAGATACTTGCCAGTTTCTTTGTGATCAAAATCTGGAATCATTTTAAAAAACAACTTAACGATCTGGGATTTAGTCCACTGTCGGCTGGTTTTCAGATCTTTTATCGTACCTTCAAATTCATTGAGCAAAGACTCATTAAAATCAGCGGCATTTTTTATCACGCCAATATTTTCATATTTTTCCATATCCAGCGTTTCTTTATCGGTAAAAAACTCTTCGAAGTCTTTTTCACCGGTGGTGTCGCTAGAAGTAAACAAACAGGGCCACTTACCCTCTTGCGGTAATGTTTTCGCTAACGCTCTTGCCTCATCTTCGTCTTTACACAAGTGCGCTTCAAAACCTTTTTCCTTAAGATACTTAACCGCAATATCCGCAAATGAAATCAAATGTAAATCCTGACTTAACTTCGGAAAAAAGATGTCTCTGTTTTCACCGAAGATACAACTCATCAAACACAGCTCACCACTTTCCTGTGGGGTCACAAAATAACGTTTGATATCATTGGGTGCAACGATGGGCTGTTTCTTTTCTATACGCTGATTAAAACCATGTAAAAGCGAACCATCTGAAAATGCTACATTGGCGAAGCGCGCCGTCGATATTTTTATATCCAGAGATTTACGCATCAGGAACATCTCCATAATACGCTTGCTTGCTCCCATCATATTCGCCGGATTAGCGGCTTTATCGGTTGATACGCAAAAATATTTCTTTGTGCCGTTATCAATCGACTGCTGTAATGTTTTATCTGTATTTAACACATTAACGTCAATCATGCGCATTAAGGTAAATGGGTCTTTTTCACTGCGCACATGTTTAATCGCCGACAGGTTTAAAACATAATCATACTGCCCGTCACTTTTTATAAATGCATCGTATTCAATGCTGCCGATATCCAGCGCAAAGGTTTGAAAGTCACCTTCGATATAACCCAGTGAACTGCGAATATCGCGCACCAGTTCAACCATGTTATTTTCGCTGATATCCACGACGTGAAGTTTTTTCGGATTACGCTTAAATATTTCTTTTGTTACTGCCTGCCCGATTGAGCCGGCACCACCGATGACCAGAAAAGTAGATGAGCTGATGATTTTTTTCAGCTGCGAGCTATTGGTACTGATATCCTCATTTAATAGTTCTTTGTTTCTACCAATGAGACTTAAAATTGAATTCATTTATTTTCCTGAACAAAGTCACTGGATACCTGCCTTCGCAGGTATGACGAGTGACTTATCGATTTCTTTTTAATAAAAATTATCACTAGCATCCCGCTAACTTTTGAAAAAAAATATTGCGGGCTTGATGTAACTCACTATTTACCTGCCACTTATTAATGGTGACATGAAAATAGCACCCCCTGATATTGTCATCTACGAATGCTTATGTCAGAGATCCAGCCACTTCAAACGCGCCAAAGTCACTGGATTCCCGATAAAAGCATTCGGGAATGACGGGCGACTTAAAATTCAAGTAGTCACAATATTTACTGTGAAATAAATGCCATCGCCTGATTTAAGCGATTTAACGTTTCCTGCTTACCTAGTAACTCTAACGTTATATCAATCGACGGAGACTTACCATGGCCGGTAACTGCCAGACGCAACGGCTGACCAACTTTACCAAAACCGACTTCCAGTTTTTCAACCGTCGCTTCGACGACTTTATGAATATCTTCAGCCTGCCAGTTATCCAGATTCTCATAGGCCTCTTTTAGCGCCTGCAATACATCTTTTGCACCGCCCTTAAACTGCTTCTTAGCCTGCTTGCTATTGTACTCGGTTATGCCTTCATATAAATAACGAATATCGGCTACTAACTCTACCAGCGTAGAGCAACGCTCCTGATAGACTTTCATTACATCAATTATATCCGGTCCGTTACTGATATCCAGACTGGCCTGCTGTATATAAAACTGTAATTCTTCTGCTAACTTTTGCGGTGTCATTTGTTTCATATAATGCTGGTTCAGCCACTGCAGTTTTTCAACACTCAGGCTCGATGATGATTTATTGATATCATCAATATCAAACAGTTCAATCATTTCATCCAGGGTAAAGACTTCCTGATCACCATGCGACCAGCCTAACCGCACCAGATAGTTAATCACCGCTTCTTTTAAATAACCGTCATCCCGATACTGCATCACACTCACCGCATCGCGACGCTTAGAAAGTTTTTTGCCATCGGTGCCATTAATCATCGGCACATGGGCATATTCGGGAATGTGTGCGCTGAGCGCCGTTAAGATATTAATCTGCCGCGGAGTGTTGTTTAAATGATCATCACCACGAATTACATGGCTGATTTGCATATCCCAGTCATCCACTACCACGGTTAAATTATAAGTCGGGTTACCATCGGAACGCTCAATAATTAAATCATCAATTTCCTGATTACTGATTACCACTTTGCCGCGCACATGATCATTAATTTCCACCGCGCCTGTTAACGGGTTTTTAAAGCGCACTACCGTGTCATCGGCTTCCGGCAGGTTTTTATCGCGGCAGCAGCCATCATATTTAGGCTTTTGTTTGCTGGCCATTTGCTGTTCACGCATTTTGTCCAGACGCTCTCTGGAGCAATTACAATAATAAGCATCACCCTGAACCAGCAGTGTTTTAATCACTTCTTTGTAGCGCGGATAGCGATCTGTTTGATAAATCGGGCCTTCATCATGACTTAAGCCCAACCAGCTCATGCCTTCTAATATTGCATCCACCGCTTCCTGCGTTGAGCGCTCACGATCGGTATCTTCAATACGCAACACAAATTCGCCACCCATTTTTTTTGCATAAAGCCATGAGAATAAAGCGGTTCTGGCACCGCCTATATGTAGATAACCAGTGGGGCTAGGGGCGAAACGGGTGCGGATTTTCATGAATTAAGTGCCTGTTAAAAAGGTTCGTCATTCCCGACATAAGTTTTCGGGGATGACACAAGTAAATGCTTATTTAGGAGATGATTCTATCACTACGTATAAACGATTAAATAGATTCAGCGATATTATTTGTTACTGTAAAAGCCACGGACAATATAATCTGGCGCGTATCTGACCAAAATTAACTGAAATTATCAACTGAATTGTTATAGCATTCGGGTTATGAGCTGTAATGAAAAAGATAAATCTCCCCTTAAATCTCCTCCGGCCCCTCTTTTACTAAGAGAGGAGCAGATGTCTGCGGCATTTTTAACCCGTATTGAGCAATGGGCTGAAGAGTTAGGCTTTTCACAGCTAGGAGTAAGCGACACCGATTTATCTAAATATGAGCCTGAGTTTCAGCACTGGCTGGATAATGACTACCATGGCGAAATGGGCTACATGGCCAAGCACGGCACCAAACGCACACGCCCGGCGGAGCTTGAGCCAGGCACATTGCGAGTGATTTCAGTGCGCATGGATTACTTTCCACCGGATGCAGAGTCGATTCAGGATGTGTTGAACAACAAAAATCTCGGACTGATTTCCCGCTATGCCACCGGCCGTGATTACCATAAAATCATTCGCAAGCGTCTGCAAAAGCTGGTGGATAAGATGCAGCAGGCAGTCGGAGAATTTGGTTACCGGGTATTTACCGACAGTGCACCCGTGCTGGAAAAGCCCATTGCCGAAAAAGCCGGTCTCGGCTGGATGGGTAAGCACACTAATATTATTAACCGAAATGCCGGCTCGTGGTTTTTTCTGGGAGAAATTTACACCGACCTGCCGTTGCCACTTAACCGGACACCCATCGTAAATCATTGTGGCAGCTGCTCCGCCTGTATTGATATCTGCCCGACTAAAGCCATTATCGCGCCTTATGAGCTGGATGCCCGACGTTGTATTTCGTATTTAACCATCGAATTAAAAACCGCTATTCCGGTGGAGTTTCGTAAAGCCATTGGTAATCATATTTACGGCTGTGATGACTGTCAGCTGGTGTGCCCGTGGAATCGTTTTTCCAAAGCCAGCGATGAAAAAGACTTTGAGGTTCGCCACGGTTTAGACGCTCCACAGCTGCTGGAGTTATTTGCCTGGACAGAAGCAGAGTTTCTAAAAAAGATGGAAGGCTCGCCGATTCGACGCATTGGACATTCGCAGTGGCTGAGAAATATTGCGGTGGCGCTTGGTAATACAACAGCAGGTAATGCACCCGTGTCTGAAGATATTATTTGCGCATTAAAAGCTCGTCGAGCCGATGTCAACGAAATGGTACAGGAACATATTGACTGGGCCCTTGAGTCGCTAGCCACTGACGGTAGCTGAAAGAGCTGAGTCAATAGTTACTCGCTAACAAGGGTGGCGTCACGCCTGAAAGTATCTAGAATTTACAGGGGAATTTACAGGGGAATTTGAATTTAGAGGGGTCGGAGTCATGCCTGGAAGTATCTAGCAGTAAACAACGTTTGTTACGGGCATGACTCCGACCCCATACAATTGACAAGATTGTGAGTTCGTTAAAAGCACGCCAAACGGACGTTAATGAAATGGTACGAAAGCATATTGACTGGGCGTTAAAATTACAGGTGATGGTAAATAAGTAAAGAAATTTACAGGGGTGGCTCATTGCATCAAATCTCCCCCAGCCCCTCTTTTTCTAAGAGGGGAGCTAAAAGCTTTTCCCCTTAACTTCTACAGGGTCGGAGTCACACTCAAAAGCAATTTACAGGGGTCGGAGTCATGCCTGAAAGTATCTAGCAGTAAACAACGTTTGTTACGGGCATGACTCCGACCCCATAATAATAGAGCATATTGACTGAGCGTTAAAATCACAGATGAAGAAGCAAAAGGAGGTTTAAGAGAATAGCGCTTAAACTTCAATTTACTGGGGCCAATTCACAGGGTCCGGGGTCGAGGGGTCCGACCCCGCACACGCATCTGCCACACTCACTCTAATCATGCCCCTCACCATCAGCATCCTTAAAATAAACTTCTTTACGATAATTAATCAGCCCATTAGTCGATGAGTCATGCTGATCCACATTACCGGGCTGAGCCAGATCCTGTTGAATCTCTCCTGCCAGCACCTTGCCGTATTCCACACCCCACTGATCAAATGAATTAATATTCCAGACTATGCCCTGCACAAATACTTTATGCTCATACATTGCCATTATCGAACCGAGGGTTTTCGGGTTTAAACGTTCAAAAATAATCGTGTTAGAGGGCTTATTACCTTCAAAAACTTTATGTTCAATCGCTTCATCAATTTCTTCGGTGGAGCGCCCCGCCGCCTTCATTTCTGCCAACGCTTCAGAATATCTCTTACCCAGCATCAACGCCTTGGTTTGCGCCAGACAATTGGAAAATAGCACCCGATGATGCAGGCCCAGCGGATTCTGGCTTAATGCGGGAATCAGAAAGTCCGCCGGCACCGGCTTGGTTCCCTGATGCATCAACTGAAAGAATGCGTGCTGCCCATTGGTGCCGGACTGCCCCCAGATAATCGGTCCGGTTAAATAATTAACCCGCTGATTCTGACGGTCGATGGTTTTGCCATTGCTCTCCATATCGAGCTGCTGCAAATAAGCTGGCAAGCGTTCCAGATACTGGCTATAGGGCATAATCGCATGGCTTTGCGCATCAAAGAAATTATTATACCAGACCCCCAGCATGGCCAGAATGACCGGCATATTCTGTTCCAGCGGGGCATTTTGAAAATGCTGATCCATTTCATGGGCACCTTGCAGCATGTCTTCAAAATGATCCATACCGATATAAAGTGCTATCGACAAACCGATCGCCGACCACAACGAGTAGCGCCCGCCAACCCAGTCCCAGAATTCAAATACATTGTCCTCATCAATACCAAACCGGGTAGTGGCTTCAATATTGGTGCTCACTGCCACAAAATGCCGGGCAACGGCTGCTTCATTTCCCACCAGATCGACAAACCAGTTGCGGGCGCTGTGTGCATTGAGCATGGTTTCCTGAGTAGTGAATGACTTCGAGGAAATAACAAATAAGGTAGTTTCCGGCTCTACCTGCTTGAGAGTTTCAACTAAATGCGTAGCATCCGCATTCGACACAAAATGCACTTTCAGGTCACGCTGGGCAAATGGCTTCATCGCATCACACACCACCTGCGGGCCTAAATCCGAACCGCCAATACCGATATTAACGATGCTTCTGATTCGACGTCCGTTATAGCCACGTAACTTACCGCTTCTGACACGCTCGGAAAAATCACGCATTTTCTGTAATACCGCATTTACCTGTGGCATCACATCTTTACCATTGACCATCACCGGCTTATTTGAGCGATTACGCAGGGCAATATGTAATGCCGGGCGAAACTCGGTGCAGTTCATGTTTTCACCACTGAACATATGATCGCGGCTCATCTCAACCCGTGCAAAACGGGCCAGATCCATCAGTAACTTAAAGGTTTTATCGGTTAAGAGATTTTTGGAGTAATCCAGCAGAATGTCATTTACATTTATTGAATATTGCTTAAACCGCTCAGGATTTTCATTAAAAAGATCCCGCATGTGCATATCAGATACAGATTTATAATGCTGCTCTAGCGCGTTCCATTCCGCTGATTCTGTCAAATTACTCATTTTTACCCTTAGTCAATTTTGCACTTGGTCAATTTTGCACTTGCTGTTTTTATAGCGCACATTTATACAGTAGATTATAGCGCTACTCTAACTTACCTGCCCAAGAGTATGATTATTAATCAGTTTTTTCAATGCTACAATCAAATTTAACCCCTAAATGTGCTTTCATGTATAATGTCGCCCCTTGATTAAACTTCCAGTTAGAACATACAGATGGTTAGCACAGCTAAAAAATCGACTCTTCCCAATGATAAAAAACTCCGCGCACGGGTAAAACTATTTGGCAACCTGTTAGGTAATGTCATTAAAAACCTTGCTGGGGCCCATGTATACGAAGCAGTTGAAAAGCTGCGCAAGGGCTATATCAGCCTACGCAAAACTGACAATCCGAAAAAACGCGCACAGTTAATGGCATTTATTGAAACTCTCGATGCGGACACCCTTACGCAAGTGGTGCGGGCTTTCAGTATTTATTTCAGTTTAATTAATATTGCCGAAGAAGATTATCAACATCTGCAACGCCGCGAGCAGGTGTTTAACGGTAAATCGTTATGGCAGGGTTCGTTTGATAATACCCTCGAAGAATTTCGCCTGGATGGACTGGATGCCTCACAGGTGCAGGACCTACTCGATCAGCTGGCCTATATTCCGGTATTTACCGCACACCCCACCGAATCAAAACGCCGCAGTGTAATGAATGCCCTGCGCCGTATTTTCCTGCTGAACGACAAGCTTAACGATAGCCGCATCGGCAAAATTCAGCGTACCGAGCTCTCCGAAGAGCTGGAAACTGAAATTCAGCAACTGTGGCGCACCAATGAAGTTCGCGAACACAAGCCACAGGTACGTGATGAAATTAAAAACGGTATGTATTATTTCCGTACCAGTCTGTTTAATGCAGTACCACATATTTACCGTAACTTAGAACGCAAAATCAAAAAACATTACCCGAATGACAGCATCACCGTGCCAAGCTTTTTACGCTTTGGTTCGTGGATTGGCGGCGACCGCGACGGTAACCCGTTTGTAAAACCGGACACCACTGCCATGGCACTGCGCATGCAAACCCAGGTGATTTTGCAGGAATATATTTACCGGGTAGTGGAGGTTAACAAGCAACTGACCCACTCCATCGATTTGTGTACGCCAACTAAATCATTTATGGATAGCCTCGATGCCGATGAAAACATTCGCTTCGAAGTCTATGCCGCTTCGCCTAATGCCTTTAGTAATGCACCCTATCGTCGCAAGCTATCATTTATGCATTACCGTCTGCAGCATAATTTAGGCCGAATCAATGCGCAGCTGGCTGGACAGGAGATTGAAGACGGTAAATTCTCACAAGCTTATCCGTCAGAAAAAGAATTCATTGCAGATTTGCAGTTAATTCGCAGCTCACTAATCAGCCACAACGATGAAAACATCGCCAACGGTGATTTAAAAGATTTAATTCGCGTCGCCGAAACCTTCGGTTTCTTCCTGCTGAAACTCGATATTCGTCAGGAATCAACTCGCCATTCTGATGCGGTAGCCGATATTGTAAAGCAAATTGCCGGTGCACCGGACTACGCAGAACTGAGTGAAGTTGAGCGCCAGAAGCTGTTATCTGAATACATTGAGAATCCACCGCAAATCAATCTTAATAAAAAACAGCTGCACGAAGACAATTTAGAAACCCTAAGTGTGTTCGAACTCATCTCTAATATGCGCAGCGAAATTTCACCGGATGCCTTTGGTAACTACGTCATCTCCATGACTCATGCCGCCAGCCATGTGCTGGAGGTCATGTATCTGGCAACGATTGCCGGCCTTACCGGTAAAGATGATAACGGTGAGGTTTTTTGCAATATTAGCATTTCACCGCTGTTTGAAACCATTGAAGATTTAGAACATATCGAAGACGTGCTGAAAACCCTGTTTGAAAACCGGGTGTATAACACGCTACTGAAAGCCTCAGGCAATTTGCAGGAAGCCATGCTGGGTTATTCCGATTCGTGCAAAGATGGCGGCATTATGGCCTCATCGTGGAATTTGTATGACGCACAGCAAAAAGTCATCAAACTCACCAACGCCTTTGAAATCGACTGTCGTTTATTCCACGGTCGTGGCGGCACCATAGGTCGCGGCGGCGGCCCGACCCATGATGCGATTCTGTCACAACCGGAAGGCACAGTGCACGGCCAGATTAAGTTTACCGAGCAGGGTGAAGTGCTGTCGTATAAATACAGTAATCAGGAAACCGCGATTTACGAGCTCACCATGGGTGTGTCTGGCTTAATGAAAGCCAGTAAATCAATTGTCACTGAAAAAGCTGAACCCGCGAAAACTGAGTTTTTGCAAACCATGCAGGCACTCACTAAAGATGGTGAAAATACTTATCGCGACTTAACCGATCGGACTGACGGTTTCCTCGATTATTTCTATGAAACCACGCCAGTAACTGAAATTGGTTTAATGAATATCGGTTCGCGCCCGTCGCACCGTAAAGCCAACCGTTCGAAATCTTCAATTCGTGCAATACCCTGGGTATTCGGCTGGGCACAGTCGCGCACAACATTACCCGCCTGGTACGGTATCGGTACGGCACTGGCCAACTTCATTGATGGCAAAGAAGAGAATCTGCGACTATTACAGGATATGAATGCCAACTGGCCGTATTTCAAAGCCATGATTAACAATACGCAGATGGCATTGCTAAAAGCGGATATGTCGACCGCCAAAGAATACTCGGAACTGTGCGAAAATAAAGACGTTGAACAGCGGGTGTTTGCCAAAATTTTCGACGAGCATAAACGCACCGTAGACAATATTCTGGCAATTACCTGTAATGCGCAACTGCTGTCGGATAGCCCGACGTTGGCACTGTCTCTACAGCGTCGGGACCCATACCTCGATCCGTTGAGCCACATCCAAATTCTGATGCTAACCCGCTACCGCGATGAACAGGCCACGGAAAATGAGCAAAATACGTGGATTAATCCATTGCTACGCACCATTAGTGCGGTGGCGGCCGGGATGCGTAATACCGGCTAAAAGATAGCCGTAAGCCTTAAGTCAAAAGCGGCCACTCCTTTGGAGTGGCCGCTTTTTTTTGCTTTCCAGAAAAAAACTGCTATATACATAAGTAGAATCATACACTTACACAAACAAAGTAAGGTGTTCTTTAGGGGCCACTCAAATCACTATGAATAAACTTATATACACATTCAATACTTACTCAATTAGAAAACGCCTGATAATTTTATTTACTCCTCCACAAATTTTTCTCGCCATTTCGTTTCTTTACATGCTAGAAGAACACAGCTCACTTGAGCTAACCGGTATCGTCATCCTTATCGTTATGAGCTTACTACTGGGCCTCTATTATGTAATCAAGCTAACCATTATTAAGCCCATGACACTGGCCATAGAGAATGGTCTGCAATCATTTTCATCGACGATGAATGGATTTATGGCTGAACGTGCCGAAGTGCCCAGCTTAACATTTACTAATACGCGCTCTGAAATCGGCCAGCTGATAGAAAATTTTTCTTATTTATCATCTGAAATGGACGATATTGTAGAACGTGAAAAGCAGATCAATTCCGACCTGGAGGGAAAAGCCGAGTTTATTCTTGATGTTGTTACAACGGCTGCCAAAGGTGATTTAACCGCCGACATGATGATTTTTTCTGCCGATGACTCAATTGCACAGGTAGCGGGCGGTGTAAAAACTATGCTCGAAAATTTAAATAATCTGGTTAAACAGGTGCAGATTTCCGGCATTCAGGTTACCTCCTCTGCAACACAAATTTCCGCTAACGCCAAAGAGCATGAAGCCACCGTTGCTGAGCAGGCGGCCAGCACCAATCAAATTATGTCTACCATTACCGAAATTTCAGCTACCGGTAAAGAACTGCTAAGCACCATGGCTGAAGTAAAGCATGTAGTGGAAAATACATCTGAGTCTGCAACCGATGGGCATAACGCACTGGTCTCAATGGAAACTACCATGAGCCAGATGCAGGCTGCCACCAACACCATTTCATCGAAGCTAGCAGTACTCAGTGAAAAAGCCGATAACATCAATACTGTGGTCACCACCATTAACCGGGTCGCAGACCAGACCAACCTACTTTCATTGAACGCCGCAATCGAAGCCGAAAAAGCCGGTGAATATGGCCGTGGATTTTCAGTCGTCGCTACCGAGATCAGACGCCTCGCAGACCAGACGGCCGTTGCCACCTGGGATATTGAACAGATGGTAAAAGAAATGCTATCTGCAGTTTCTGCCGGCGTTATGAGTATGGATAAGTTCAGCGAGGAAGTGACCCGTGGCGTATCCGATGTGGCTACCGTTGGCGCACAACTCAGCCATATTATTGAACAGGTACAGGCATTATTACCACGCTTTGAAACGGTCAATGAAGGCACTCGACTGCAATCAGAGGGCGCGGAACAAATTAAAGAAAGCATGACTCAACTGAATGAAATGGCACAGCAAACCGCCGAGACGCTAAAACAATCGAGCCAGTCTGTAGAACAGTTAAAAGAGGCGGCACGGGGCCTGCAACAAGGGGTTTCCACTTTTAAAGTGACCGACTAATGCTTATTTTAGGAATCAATATCGGAGAAGAACGCTACGGCATTGAAGCCACCCGCGTCATCGAAGTTGTACCGTTAATAAAACTAAAAAAAGTTCCATTAACTGAAATAGCTATTAAAGGTATCTTTAATTATCGCGGCACCTCGACTCCGGTGATTGATTTATGCCAACTATTTGAAAGTCGCTACTGCAGCAATACTTTAGGTACACGCATCATTATTATCAATGATCAGACCGTGTCTGATAAATCACGCCCGATTGGTTTAATTGCCGAAAGAGTAACCGACGTAATGAAATGCGAAGTCAATAAAATAACCGATAGCGGTGTTCAGTCAGAAAACAGCTATCTTCTTGGGCAGGTATATAAACACAATAATGATTTGATTCAACTGATCAATACAAAACATATTTTACCTGATGCAATTAGTAATCAGCTAAGTAAACCGCTTACTTAAATCATTTAAACATGCGAACGCCGCTCACTAAAATCAAGCAGATTATTAAAAACCAAATTGGACTGGATAGCAGTACGATTGGTGACAATACGATTGAAAGCATCATTCATCAGCGTATGCACCAGTGTGGCATTGATGATTGTGAGCATTACTTAAGCCTGATAAATAACAATAAAGATGAGTTAAATGAATTACTGGAAATCACCGTCATTCCAGAAACCTGGTTTTTTCGCGACATTCGTCCATTTGAAATAATCTATAATAAAATACAACAACAATTATTAATAAACAGGTCAAAACGATTTAAAATATTAAGCCTGCCGAGTTCAACTGGCGAAGAGCCCTACTCTTTAGCTATGTTTCTTATAGACAAAGGCATTATTCAATCCACATTTGAAATTGATGCCGTTGATATCAGCAACAGCGCATTACAACATGCACAACAGGGTATATATGGAAATAATTCATTTCGCGGAAAACATTACCCTCGTTACCAAAAAGTACATTTTAAATACAATGGCAGTACCTATGAAATAAATCAGGGCATACGTGAGAAAGTAAAATTTTATCGTCTAAATATTTTACACAAAAATGCTGAATTACATAATAAATTTGATTTTATTTTATGTCGAAATTTATTGATCTATTTTGATATGGACACTAAAAAAATTGCATTCAATCAGCTTGCTGATTTTTTAAGCTCAGATGGTTATCTATTTATAGGCCACTCTGAATTTGGCGCTGTACCAACAGAACTATTTAAGAACACCGGCTGCGAGCAGGCCTTTGCCTTAATTAAGCACAGTCATCCTGATTTCACAGATGCACCAACAACAGACCTTAAAGGTGAAATCCACTCCAAACCTGAACCCAAAATTAAAATTCCGGTTAAAAAAGTCAACTTTGAGTCGCTGATACAAAAGACTGAAAAAGACACTATATCAAGCAATCAGCGGGCTCTTAACATATCATTAACAGACATAAAATGTCTAGCTGATGCGGATAAGCTTTCACAGGCACAAGATGCCTGCCAACTCTATATAAAAACCAATGGTGAGAATGCAGACGTGCTGTTTTTGTCTGGATTAGTTTTCAGCCAGCAGGATGATAAAAAAAATGCTGAGGCATATTTTAGAAAATGCCTTTTTCTTGACCCGAAACACTATGAGTCACTAATGTATCTCGCACTTTTACTGGAAGACATTGGTGACTTAAAAAACTCAGCACTACTCAAGCAAAGAGCAAATCGGGTATTTACTGCTAATGAAAATAAAACATGACTACAATTAATATAGATGACTGCTGGAATAAAAAAGGTGTTTGGGGAGACCAGATACCACGTTGTGAACGACTAAAAGAACTAACACATTGTCACAACTGCGATATTTTTAGTCAGGCTGGAAGTCGAATTCTTGACCGACCAGCAGAACAGAGCTATCTGGATGAATGGCAAGCCAATCTGGAGCAGCGACGATTTGATAAGAACATTGATCTTAAATCTGCACTGGTTTTTCGCATGGGTGATGAGTGGTTTGCACTGCCATCAAAATTCGTTAAAGAGATCACTCATTGTGACAAACATCATTCACTACCGCATATAAACAACAATGTTCTACGCGGACTGGTAAACGTTAACGGTGAGCTTATTCTTAATGTTTCACTTGGCTATTTATTTAAAATAAACAAAAGTGAGGTATCCAGCAAATATACCAATGAAAGATATATCGTAATTGAGGACGACGGTGAGTCATTTGCTTTTCCGGTAACTGAAGTAAAAGAAATCATTCACTACGATATAGATGAGATACAAACCACACCATCTACAATAAACGAAAACACATCCTGTTTTATAAAGGGCATCATTCGTCATAAAAACACCGACGTCGGAATACTGAACAGCGATCTGGTTTTTAGCGCTTTACATAAAAATATTTAAATATGTATAAAACTAATGAATAAAAAAAATACAATTAATGAGTCAATGCTGGATTTATTTAAGTCTGAAGTTATCACTCAATCAGATAAAATAACCAAAACTCTACAGGTCATGCATAACAGCAATGACCTGTTAAACGACTATGAGTTGATAATCAACCACATTCGTGCCATTAAAGGCGCAGCTAACCTTGTACATATCGATATTATTCTTCCTCTCATAAAGTCGCTGGAAAGCACTTTATCGAGCATGCAAAGTGGTACTTACCCATTGCAACAATCTGATACAACAACACTCAATCAGACCATCGAACTGTTTATCGAGTTATCTCAGTTATCAGCCGCTGAACTTACAACACCAGAACAAAACATCATTAACCATATAAAAACCTGCATCGACAATCTTGACCAATTATCAAGTAACTTAACGCTAAGCGCTACAGATACCGACTCCCTGAAAGCTAAACACGATATAACTGATAAACAAATAGCTCAACCGCTATTTTTTACAACTGCTGAATCAATCGACGTAGATATGTTTGGCTTATTTTGCACAGAGTTACATAACAGCCTGGAGCTTATTAATTACAATTTGCTGGAAATTGAATCAGCAACTAACCATATTGATGGACAACTAGAGGCATTGATGCGTGCCGCACACTCTATAAAAGGAGCGGCGAGAATGATAGGCATTGATGGAGTCGTTAAGCTCGCTCATGCCATGGAAGATGTGTTTGTTGTAGCGCAGCAGCATACTATTGTTCTACATAAAAAAATTATCGATCAAATTTTAAACTGCGTTGATCTGTTAAAACAAATTGAAAGTATTGCGCCTCAGGCTATCGCTCAGTGGACTCAGGACAGCACCGACTACCTGAATCAATTCATTACCAATCTTGACCTTATTCAAAATAACAATGATTTTGAGCTAGTTACTTTAGACTCAACTCAAACAACCGATGATCAACCCGCTGAGCACAAGAGCGCCAACACTGACAATATGGTACGCGTCAGCACTCAACGTATTAACAAGCTAGTCAGTCTTGCCGGTGAGCTCACGGTTTCTTCAAACTGGATACGCCAATACGCTGAGTCAATGCTAGTACTTAAACGAAAGCATAATGATATGCTGTCTCAAATAGATCGTTTGCGCAGCATTATTGATGACGGCCGGCATTCTGAACTTGAAAACAAACTAATTACACATATTCAACATAATGCACAGGTATATCGAGATGACATCACATCGAACCTGATTAGCATTGATAATTTTGAACGACGCTCATCCAGCATCAATTCACAAATTAACTTCGAAATCATAGCCAGTCGAATGCGCCCATTCAGTGATAGTACCCAGGGGTATAAACGCCTTATTCGTGATATAGCAAATTCGTTAAATAAAAAAGTTAAACTTGAAATAAAGGGCGAAGATACACCTGTTGATAGAGAAATTTTAGAAAAACTTGATGCTCCACTTAATCATATTATTCGTAATGCAATCGACCATGGAATTGAGACGCCTGAGGTGCGCCGTCAGAAAGGCAAGGATGAAACCGGTACGATTACCGTCAGTGCCAGCCATCAGTCCGGTCGCTTAAGCATTCAGGTAAAAGACGATGGCCGTGGTGTTGATATTGAAAATTTACGCCATAAAATTTTAGAAAAAGAACTGGTCAGCTCGAGTATGGCTGATAACTTATCTAAATCTGAGTTACTGGACTTTTTATTTTTACCGTCTTTTTCAACCCGCAATGAAGTCACTGAAATTTCAGGACGTGGTGTAGGTCTGGACATTGTGCACAGTGCACTGCAGGACGTGCGCGGCAAACTGCATGCTGACACCGAATTAGACCAGGGCATGCAAATAAGTATGGAACTGCCGCTGACGCTTTCAGTTATCCGCAGTTTACTGGTCAGTATCAATGACGAGCTTTATGCCTTTCCACTAGCTAAAATTCAAAGTTTGGTAACAATTGACCGGCAGGACATCAGTATTTTCGAAGACAAGCAATACATTACGATAAATGACAAACATATCGGCCTCATTCACTGTGCTCAAATTCTAGAAATTTCACAATGTACCACCGAAAACCAGCAAATACCCATCATTATTATTGGTGACTGGAATATCAGCTATGGCCTGGTAGTCGATAAAATAATTGGCGAGAGAGGACTGGCGCTACGCACGATAAACAAAAAGCTAGGAAAGATAAAAGACATCAGTGCTGCTGCCATCACCGATGACGGGGAGCCGGTATTAGTTTTTGATATTGACGATTTACAGCAGAGTATTCAGGACATCATCAACGGTAGAGATTTATATAAAGTTGGAACAGACAACAAGCTTGATAATAAGTCATATAAACGCGTACTGGTTGTTGATGATTCATTAACAGTACGAGAGATAGAAAAGAAACTACTTGAATCCAGAGGTTACCTTGTGGATATTGCCATTGACGGTGTTGATGGATGGAATGCCATACGAAGCGGTAACTATGACCTGATAATATCTGATATAGATATGCCTCGCATGAACGGCTTTGAGCTAATCCGCCTGATAAAAAATGATTCAACATTCCGTAATATTCCAGTGATGATGGTTTCTTATAAAGATCGCCCGGAAGATAAACAGATGGGGCTGGAAATTGGCGCCGATTACTACTTAACAAAAGGCAGCTTTCATGACGATACGTTACTAGATGCTGTATTTGACTTAATCGGTTCACCATTATGACAACACGATTAAAGACACGATATCATCAGGTTGAATTATAAATATTATGCGCATTGCGATTTTACATACTGACCCTGATGTCATCCGCCTTTTTAATCTTTTAATTAATGATCTGGGTTACATCACTTGCTGGACATCCAATAACGAAAAAGAGGCATTAGCGCTGTGCTCCACCGATCATCCCGACCTGTTATTGGTACAGCTGAAGCAAAAAAACACCAAAGCCAGTGAAACCATTAAAAACATAATGAACACTACGCCAACCACTATTATTGTTACCAGCCAACCTGACACATATAATACATCAGAGATATTTAATGCTATGTCTGCGGGTGCATTAGACGTATTTACAGAGCCTTCAAACCAACAGCCTGAAAAAATATTAGAACTTAAAAGGAAAATTTTAAATATAAAAAAATTACACGAAAGCTCTAACCGCATAGATAAGATAAAACTCGCCGACTCTCTAAAGAATTTACCGCTAGTGGCTATTGGCTCATCTTCTGGCGGACCGGCTGCGATACTGACTATACTTAAAACACTACCGGTTAATACACGGGCTATCTGGGTTGTTATTCAACACATGGATAATCAGTTTAGCCAGGGCATGGCACAATGGTTAGATGCTCAGGTTGATATAAACGTTGAAATTGCTATTAATAAACAAGTACCAAAACCCGGCCATGTTTATATCGCATGCAGCAACGACCACCTTATTATTAATAAGACAGGCTGCTTTGAATATACGGATATTCCTGTCGATTATCCGTACCGCCCCTCGGTCGATGTGTTTTTTGAAAGCGCAGTGACCCACTGGCCTAATAAATTAATCGGTGTTTTACTTACCGGCATGGGACGAGATGGTGCAAATGGTCTATTATCTTTTTATAACCGGGGTATGTTAACGATTGCACAGGATCAGAAAAGCTGTGCCGTTTATGGGATGCCTAAAGCCGCTAATGAACTCAATGCAGTTAGAGTTGAGCTGGATATAGAAAAAATAGCTGATGAAATAATTAAAAATATACCGTCATCATAACCTTAAACTGGATATCAGGAAATGCCCAGTCAAGTTGTAAATATGATTTTTTTAATCACGGACTTTTATACAGAAATGAATTATGAGCAATCAAAATAACACGCATGTAGATAAGAGTATTCGCATAATACTGGTTGATGACCAGCCTATCATTGCTGAAGGCATCCGGCGCATGCTCGCCAGTGAGTCAGACATGGAACTAACTTATATTGAAGACCCTACTCTGGCAATTGAAAGCGCAGTAAAACTTGATGCAACTATTATCTTACAGGATCTGGTTATGCCGGATGCTGATGGCATGACTCTGTTAAGGTTTTATAAAGCCAATAATGAAACTCGCGATATTCCCGTCATCGTCCTCTCATCTAAGGATGATGCAATCACCAAGAGCGAAGCATTCAGTTACGGTGCCAGCGATTACCTGGTTAAGCTACCCGATGAAATTGAACTGATTGCACGCATTCGAGCCCATGCCAAAAACTATATTCTACAACAAGAACGTGATTCTGCTTTTTATGCACTGAGCCAGCTCAAAAAACAACTTGAAGCCAGCAATAAAAAACTTCACAAACTTTCTATGCAGGATGGTTTAACCGGTATTTCGAATCGTCGTCACTTTGATGAACAACTAGAGATGGAAATGGAGAATGCCAGAACCAACCAGACTCCCATCACTTTGATCTTAATCGATATAGACTACTTTAAATTTTTTAATGATAACTATGGTCATCAGTTAGGGGATGAGTGTTTAAAAAAAGTCGCTAAGCTATTAGATGACGCCTGTTTCAACCCACATGATATGGCCGCTCGATATGGCGGCGAAGAGTTTGTGATACTGTTGCCCGGCACGACTGAAAACAATGCGCTTAAAGTTGCAAGTCGTTTTGAAAAGTCATTAAGAGAGGCCTGTATTGAACACAATCACTCCACCGCTGCTGAATGTGTAACCGTCAGTATGGGTGTTGCTACCTATGACAAGGGTAGCGAATACAATATTAAACAATTAATTGAATATGCGGACAAAGCGCTTTATAAAGCTAAGGAAAATGGCCGGAATCGAATTGAGCTGGCTTCTGAGAACTGAGCCGGTGGTGTTTAAATAATAGCTATGACATTGATGAGTTATTGTTAACCATCATCAAGCCACCTGTACCGGAATTTGATCCCCTGTATGCGTAATTTGATTCAACTCATTCAGATATACCAGCTTAGGCTTAAAACACGCTGCTTCTTTCTGATCCAGCTGCACATAGCTGCAAATAATGACACGATCACCCGGGCTGGCTTTATGTGCTGCCGCACCATTAACCGAAATCATGCCGCTGCCATCTTCACCACGAATCGCATAGGTGGTAAACCGGTTGCCGTTTGCCAGATTATATATCTGAATTTGTTCGTATTCATGAATTCCCGCCTCATCCAGTAACTTTCCATCAATCGCGCAGGAGCCTTCATACTCCAGCTCAGAGAGTGTGACGCGGGCTTGATGCAGCTTGGCTTTAAGCATAGTTAAATGCATAGATCTTCCTGTTCGGGCTTAATAAAAACGAAACTGTAATTATGATGGAATCTGCAACGGGTATCAAGTTAAGATATTACTGATATAGTGGATATATTGCCTTTTATATCACATTCCACCGAACATGCTTAATCATGAGGTAGTCATAGTCAGCCATAATTAAGCGTCGCCCGCACCACGCTAATCAATGCGTAAATTATCAATTAAGCGCACTTCACCAAGGCGAGCCGCTGACAGCACCAGCCGGTTAGTCGTGCTATTTGTCGCCGGTACTAAATTTTCATCATCACGCACTGACACATACTCCACCTCGAAGCCCTTTTGCAGCAGGCTTTCTCCGGCCTGCTGCTCAATATCTGTCAGTGTCAGCTGCCCCTCGCTGACCTGCCGGGCCACGTCCTGCAAAACCCTGAATAACTGCGGGGCAACTAATCTCTGAGCTTCAGTTAATCGCGAATTTCTTGAGCTCATCGCCAGCCCATCGGTTTCACGGTAAGTTGCAACCGGCCGAATTTCAACCGGTATATTCAAATCCTTCACCATTTGTTTAATCAGCAATAATTGCTGAAAATCTTTTTCCCCGAAATAAGCAAACTGCGGCTGTATCAGATTAAACAGTTTATTGACCACCGTAGACACGCCATCAAAATGTCCCGGTCGGTGCTCACCTTCCAACTCTCGGGTTATCCCCGGCACACAAACTTTTGTGGTCACTGACTGACCTTGTGGATACATTGCTTCGGTAGCGGGTAAAAATAGACAATCAACATTCGCTGCTGATAATTTTTCTTTATCTTGCGGCAATGTTTTTGGGTAAGCTTGCAGGTCACTAACCTGATTAAACTGCAATGGGTTTACAAAAATACTCACCACTACCTTATCGCATTGAGCTCTCGCCTGATTAACCAGTTCGATATGTCCGGCGTGCAGATGCCCCATAGTGGGTACAAAGCCAATAGTCAGATTATCTATCTTCCATTGCTGAGTTATGCGGGTTAAATCATTAAGTGTCTTTGAAATTTTCATATTAGATATTTATAATAAATTGTGCTTCTGGAGAAAACTAAATATTTTGTCGTACACAATAACTTAAAGCAAAAGCCAATAATTTAACTGTCATTACTGTATGCTTTTGAGCCGAAATCCAGTGTCTCAGGTTTAATAAAGTCACTGGACCCGCTACAGGCATGCTGGGATGACGGCATAAGCATCATCAAAAACGACATAAACCGAACACGATAAGTAACTTTGTAACCCCTGAGCCCGGTTAGTTAAACGTATGCTCATCCGCAGGAAAGGCTACCGACTTCACTTCTTCTATATATAACTTTATAGCGTGCTGAATTGAGTCTGTTTGCTGCATATAATTTTTAGAAAATTTTGGCACATGACCAGCTGAAATTCCAAGTATGTCATACAGCACTAAAATTTGCCCGTCAGTATTTCTACCCGCACCAATTCCAATCACCGGAATACTTACCTGACCGGTTATTTTCTTAGCCAACGCATCAGGCACACACTCCAGCAACAATAAATCAGCGCCTGCCTGCTCTAAAACTTTTGCATCATTGAGCATCTTTTTCGCCACTGCACTATCACGTCCCTGCACTTTATAACCACCAAGCTTATGTACCCGCTGCGGCTGTAAACCTAAGTGTGCACACACCGGAATACCTAAACGCGTGAGCGTTTCAACTAACTCTTTTTGATCGGCGCCACCTTCAAGCTTCACCATATTGGCTCCACACTCTTTCATAAAGCGCCCGGCATTTTCAACGGCCTGATGCGTTGAAGCATCCGACATAAATGGCATATCTAAAATCAATAATGCACGGCTTAAGCCCCGGGATACAATTTTTCCGTGATAAACCATTTCATCCATAGTCACAGGTATTGTGGAGTTTAAGCCCTGAATAACCATTCCCAGTGAATCACCAACTAAAACAATATCGGCACCGGCATCATCCAGCACCTTTGCAAAGCTCATATCATAAGCAGTAAGACAGGCAATTTTTTCATTGCCAGCTTTCATTTCACGCAATGTATTGATAGTGACTTTGTTTGATTTTTTAGGTTGTGTACTCATTTGAATATGCTCATGCTATAAAAAAGTATCATAATCTGGCAGGTTTTAAATCTCCCCCAGCCCCTCATTTTCTAAGAGAGGACTCTTAAGTATGACTTTAATAAATAGAATTTTTTAAATTAATTCCGGCTGCGGATTATAATAATGCCGGCCACTTTTCATTGTCTTAAGTCGTCCCAGTAATTGCTGATAATCTTTTTCATTATTGGCGAAATCAATATCCGCTGCGTTTACAATTAATAATGGCGCATCGGTATAGTGATAAAAAAACTCTACATACGCATCTGACAACCGCTGCAGGTACGCCGCCTCAATTAAACGCTCATACTGTATGCCGCGATTTTCAATTCTTCCCAGTAACACTTCGACCGGTGCCTGTAAATAAACCACCAGATCTGGTTCAGGCACATCAAGAGTTAACTGATCATATACCTGTTCGTATAGTATTAACTCATCTTCGTCTAAAGTTAACTCCGCAAACAGACGATCTTTTTCCATTAGGAAATCTGCAATACGCACCGGATTAAACATATCCGCCTGGCGTATTTCCTGCATTTGTCTGGCACGTTGTAACAGAAAAAACAATTGGGTAGACAGAGCAGCGGCCCTGGGATTTTCATAAAAGCGCGACATAAACGGATTTTCTGCAGCACCCTCCAATAACAGCTCACTACCAAAACTCTGTGCGAGTTTCTTTGCCAGGGTAGTCTTACCCACACCAATTGGACCTTCAACTACAATAAATTCAGGCTGTTCCATTAAACTCTTTCACTTTCTGCAATACCTGATTACGATTATTTTCTATTAGTTGTTGTATCGCTACATTACCGGAAATTTTTATCTGCGGTGAAATTTCCTGTAATGGCAATAAAACAAAGTTTCTATTCTGCATTTCAATATGTGGAACCGTTAAACGCGGAACATTAATTTTCTGATCGCCGTATAGCAATATATCCAGATCCAGTGTGCGCGCACCCCAGCGTTTTTCACGTATCCTGCCCTGCTCATTTTCAAGTTGCTGCAGAGCATCCAACAGTTGTATGGCGCTAAGTTGCGTCTGAACTTTCAGTACCGCATTTAAATAATCGTTTTGCGGCTCATCATCCAGTGTAAACGCTTCGCTCTGATAAATAGATGAGCTTTGCAGCAAACGGGTTGCGCGAAGTGCCGCAATTTTTTCCCGGGCCATATTAAGCTGCTGTAGAGGCTCAGCCTGATTACTACCCAGACCAATATAGCAATCGACGATTAAGCCGGCATTCATGTTTGTTTCGGGGTGTTTTTCTTTTTTTTAGGTTTGGCTTTAGCCGGCTTTAATAAAATTTCCTGCTCCTGCGGCCCCAGTGTCTGGATTCGCGTCCACCATTCACAACTATCATCATTGACTTCACCCGCCTGGCTTCGAATGCACATAAAATCATACGCCGCCCGAAATTTTTTGTGCATCAATAATGATTTGGCACGACGGCCATGGCGAAACTGAAAGCGGTGCTGCATGTGCCAGATATCCCGCACTACCATACTAAAGCGCTTGGGAATAGATATGCTACGAATTTGCTGTGACAATGCTAACGAACTGGCATTTTGCATGGCAATCGACACTGGCTCTCCATCGCGCTTAAACTCTTCAAAAAAGTTATCAACAACGCCCCACAACATCGCTGCAAATAAAAATGCAGGGGTTACCGGTTTGTCCTGATTAATTCGTTTATCGGTGCTTTCCAGTGCCAGATGAATAAATGCTTCAAAGGTTTCACTGCCCTGTTTGAGGGTGTCGTCCGCCGCTTTAAATAAGTATTGCAATAAATCATACTTACGCAATAACTGCAGAGTCAGCACACCCTGCCCCGAGTGAAACAACTTTAAAACTTCTTCGTATAAACGTGCCGGTGGAATATCGGCGAGTAAATGCCCGAGTTCATAAATAGGCTGCTCTGAATCAGGATGTATCGTAAATCCCAGTTTTGCGGCAAAACGAATAGCCCGTAGCATACGCACCGGATCTTCGCGATAGCGGGTTTGCGGATCACCAATCAAACGCATGACTTTGCTCTTAACATCATCCATGGCGTTGGTGTAATCAACAATCGAAAAATCCGCAATGTCGTAATACAACGCATTAACGGTAAAGTCACGACGCCACACATCATCGTCTAACTGACCGTAAACATTATCGCGTAAAATTCGCCCGCTGGTATCATGAGCTCGATCTGAGTCATCATCGTTGTGATGCTCATCAGTCTGTGACGCTCTGAAAGTTGCGACCTCTATAATTTCACGACCAAAAAACACATGCGCCAGACGAAAGCGCCGACCAATTAGGCGACTATTACTGAATAACTTTTTGACCTGTTCGGGATGCGCATCGGTGGCAATATCAAAATCTTTGGGGGCATGTCCTAACAGTAAATCGCGCACGCCACCACCCACCAGCATGGCACGAAAACCGGCCTTATGCAGACGATATAAAACCCGCAATGCAGTATCGTCGATATTATCTCGGGAGATCGAGTGCTCGGACCGGGGAATAATGGTTGGCTGGGTGTTTGCTTGAGAGATAGTCACTGTTTTTTAATTAAAATTATTTTTAACAATATTAACATAGAAAGTCACCATTCGCTGCTCTTTGCTAACGACCTCAGCGATAAAGTATGGTGACACCGGAACGCCTTCCATCCACATGAATTAGATACGCAATTAAAAAAAGCAGCTCCCAACAACGAGAACTGCTTTTAGCCAATCACCAAAGGCTAACACTATAAACTAAAGGTCATAACCACGCTCTTCGTGTAACACGATATCCAGACCTTCAATTTCCTCTTCTTCAGTCACTCTCAGACCGATAAGAGCATCTACCACTTTTAAGATAATCCAGGTCACCACCGCAGTAAAAACCACTGTCGCAACCACACCAATCATCTGCACTTTAAGTTGCCCCGCCATGCTGCTAATACCATCGGCAAAGCCATAGCCGCTAAATACGCCCAGGCTGGTTGCCGAAAACACACCTGCCAGTAACGTACCTAAAATACCGCCGACACCATGCACTGGGAATACGTCCAGTGAATCATCAATTTTCAATACCCGTTTTATGTATTGAGTTGCGGTGAAGCATACACCACCGGCCAGTAAGCCAATAATTAGCGCACCACCGGGCCCAACAAAGCCTGATGCCGGTGTAATTGTACCTAAACCCGCCACCATACCGGTGACTACACCCAGCGCACTGGGCTTGCCATAGCGGAACCATTCAATTGCCATCCAGGTCATGGCACCGGTGGCAGCAGAGATATGCGTTACCAGTATTGCCATTGCGGCATTACCATCAGCCGCCAATGCGCTACCACCATTAAAGCCAAACCAGCCTACCCACAGCATGCCGGCACCGGCAATGGTCATGGTCATATTATGTGGCATCATGGTTTTTTGCGGAAAACCTCGACGCGGCCCCAGCACCATAGCCGACACCAGCGCCGCTACTCCGGCAGTGATATGCACGACCGTACCACCGGCAAAATCATACAGGCCCATATCTGCCAGCCAGCCGCCGCCCCACACCCAGTGGGTAACCGGTACATATACCAGCATCAGCCAAATTGCACTGAACAGTAGCATTGCGGAAAATTTCATACGCTCTGCAAAGGCACCAATAATCAATGCCGGGGTAATAATGGCAAAGGTCATTTGAAACATCATGAACAGAGACTCAGGAATCGTGCCGGAAACCGTATCCCTGCCAATACCGGACATCATTACCTTACTAAAATCACCGATCCAGTTATTACCCTCGCCAAACGCCAGACTATAACCAAATGTTAACCAGAGAATGGAGGAGACACCGGCAATAGCAAAACATTGCATCAATATCGATAGCACATTACGTGAGCGCACCAGGCCGCCGTAAAACAGCGCTAAACCGGGAAGTGTCATAAATAAAACCAGTGCAGTGGACGCCATTATCCAACCAGTATCCGCACCATTTATCGCATCTTGTGCAGAGGCGGTTAACGGTAATAACACCAGCAAGCCAGCTGCCATCAGGCGTGAGAACATTCTTTTCATTTTTTAATTAACCCCAAACAATTACATAATCGGTTTACCAGCCAACATGTCGTCAGCCACAACACTACAGCGCTTCCTGACCCGACTCTCCGGTTCTTATTCGAATCACCTGCTCCAGCTCAGACACAAAAATTTTGCCATCACCAATTTTGCCGGTATTCGCCGCTTCTCTGATCGCATTAATCACCTGATCAACCATATCTACCTTCACCGCGATATCCACCTTCACCTTCGGTAGAAAATCCACGACATATTCAGCACCACGATATAATTCGGTATGCCCCTTTTGCCGCCCGAAGCCCTTAACTTCGGTAACGGTTATCCCCTGAACACCTATTTGAGCCAATGATTCACGCACTTCATCCAGCTTAAATGGCTTAATAATCGCTGTTACCATTTTCATCGTTTCGCCTTATTTTTATTTACTTATTCAACGCACCAAATCACAGCGCTGGCCGCACCATTAAAATACAGTTGCACTATAATATTACAGGATCAGCGAAATCTAACAGATTTTTAATAAAAAGCCAATTTTTACCCAAAACAGATATATCTATATTATTGATTCTTATAGCGTATTCCTAAACATAGCGTAAATTAAGCATTTGCATTAGAAATTTACATCTACAAGTAACTGCACCATATCTGCTACAATTTTATATAAAATCAAAAATTGACTATAAATTAATCAACTTTATGAAACTAAAATTTAATTTGCATAGAACGCCAGCAGCAATAATTGAGGAAAGCATCACATTTTCCCGACCATCGGTTGTAATTTAGTTAATTGCATCATTTAATGAAACCTTAAGAAAAACTAAACTAAAATATCAAAACTGCAGTAAAAACTGCTTTGCCTTTTGTGACCTTATTATGGAGAATCATTCGTGCTCACGTCGACTCAAAAACTTATTAGCCTTATTACCCTGTTACTCATTGCTTTATCATCACCCGCTTTTGCACAAAAAGCCCCGGCATTTACACTCGACGGTGATAATGGAAAAGTTAAGCTATCCGATTATAGAAACAAAGTTGTTTATGTAGATTTCTGGGCTTCATGGTGCAAACCCTGTCAGAAATCATTTTCATTTATGAACGATATGGAAGCCCGCTACGGTAAGAAAGGCTTCAAAATTATTGCGATTAACTTGGATAGCGATCGCTCTGCGGCTAAATCTTTTTTAAAGAAACATCCGGCAACCTTTACCATTGCTTATGATGAGGAAGGTAAAACACCTAATTTATATCAATTAAAAGTAATGCCGACATCCTACCTGATTGATCGCCGGGGCAATTTAGTTAAAGTGCATAAAGGCTTCAAGAAAAACCAGACGGCCGATCTTGAAAAAATGATTGTTAAAACACTGAATAAAAAATAGACATTCTGCTCATATAGCGATCAGCACAAATCACGTAGGTAATTGCTACTTTGTGCTGATTCGCGATATTATAGTTAGCCGTTTGCGGATTAACTTTTATACTCTGAATGAAAATTTGTGCCTGATATAACCACTGAAATTAAAAAAGACTACAGTATCGGCCGCTTCTCTGCGATGGCCTGCCCCTGTGAAATATTACTGGAGTCTCCTGACCCCGTACTCATTAATCACATCACCAGTCTTGCTTATAAAGAAGCAAAGCGCATTGAAAAAAAATTCAGTCGTTATCGCGAAGATAATATTATTTTTAAAATCAATCATTCAAACGGAACTGAAATACAGGTCGATGATGAAACCGCACTGATGCTCGATTTTGCTAACCAGTGCTATGATTTAAGTGACGGAAAATTTGATATCACTTCCGGTGTTTTACGTAAAATCTGGAAGTTTGATGGCAGCAACAACATTCCCGACTCGCAGCAGGTTGAGAAAATAAAACCTCTAATCGGCTGGAATAAAGTCAGCTGGAACAAACCATCGATTCACTTACCGCAGGACATGGAAATTGATCTGGGCGGTATTGGCAAAGAATACGCAGTCGACTCAACTGGCAACATTTTAAAGCAACATACCAACGAAAGTTTTCTGGTTAATTTTGGTGGCGACATTACCTGCCCGAAACCCCGTAAAAGCGGCACCCCCTGGGTCATCGGTGTCGACGACCCGGAACACACCGGTGAGAATTCTGCCGGACACATCACATTATTTCAGGGTGGCCTTGCCACATCAGGAGATGCCAGGCGTTACCTGCTAAAAGATGGCGTGAGATACAGCCATATACTTGACCCACAAACCGGCTACCCGGTACCGGATGCACCTCGCTCAGTCAGCGTAATCGCCAACACCTGCCTGGAAGCCGGAATGCTATCAACCTTTGCCATGTTACAGGGTGACGGTGCAGTCGAGTTTCTACAAGCCCAGGATGTTAAGTTCTGGTGTATTCCCTGATTAACTTAGTTAACCATCGGCAGGACTTCTCCCTTTAAAAAGGGAGATTTACTTCGACCCCACAAATCTCCCCAACCCCTCTTTGCTAAAGAGGGACTTTTAAGCATTGCCTCCCCCTTAGTAAAAGCGGGACTGAGGGGGATTTGCTTCGCGACTATCCCTCAACCCGCTTAAGCTTAACAATCTGACGCCGCTGTTTTTTACTTGGGCGTTTTTCACTATGCGGCATATTGGCATTCAGAATTTTTAGTGACTGGGCAAGCTGTTTGCGTTTTTCTACACTTGTTTCATCCTCTAAATATAATGCCTGCGCCTCCACCGCTGGACGCCGGTTTTTATTTAAGCCGACAATGGTTAATTTAAACTCAAACTGCCCGCGGGTAATTTGCAACTGATCACCCGGCTTTACATTTCTTGATGGTTTAACCCGCTCACCATTTAAGTGTACTTTGCCGCCACTAATCGCTTGCGCAGCCAGCGGTCGGGTTTTAAAAAATCGTGCGGCCCACAACCACTTATCCAGCCTTTGCTGATCATCATCCTGCATTTCTGAAAATTCTTCTCATTGAAACAATAACCGGTAGCCATAAAATCAGCCATAAAATCGAACCGAATAATCCACTTTTCTTTTCTTGCGGACGAACCTTATCAAACACTCCGTCCTGTATTTTTATACTGATAATTTTACTTTTATCATCGGCGAGATGAGCCGCTTCTCCCTGCTTAACTTCACGTTTTTCTTTTTTAGTTTTCACATCAATGGCGCCACGATTAACTTTAACAAAAAGCCCTTTACTATTTACATCCAGACTACCGTCACAACCATGCTGCTGCAGCACACGAATCGCATATTCTGTGCCACGCACACCAACGGTGGCTAACGGCGTGTGCATCTCGTAAATATCGTCGGCCATTTTACCAATAGTGCCGGTAATTTTCTTCACACTGCCTTTAATTAAATGAATCACACTCCGGTTGCCGCCCCGTAAAAGCTGATAATCTTCAATTAACATTTCACTATTACAACGCAAATCTATTTTCGCATTATCAACCATGTTCAAACGAATGAAACCATTCACACCAGTAAACACCCGATCACCAACATAAATTTCACTGCCGACATCGAGATTTCTCTTCACACGCTTAATCTTGTCTTTTTCAGCTATCGTAAAGGTTTTTCCACGACGTTTAATAACCTGTCCGACAGCAACGGCTTTAACCACCACGGGTTTATAAGCTACGGCTGGTTTAGCCTTTGTGCGAATAGCCGGCAACTCAATACGTTGACCGGCTCTGATTTTTATTGCATTTCCATTTTCAAATGCATGCGGATTAATTTTAACCACTTTTTTTACTATTTGTGACCACTGCTCCTGTTGATTCGGATATAAAACCTTAACAATACTAAAAACACTCTGACCGGGCTGAATATATAAGTAACGTTTTTGCGCATTAAATCTAGCTGCGCCAGCACTAAACGAAAGCAACAGACAAAAGACCAGCAAGCCATACAGGCCTGTTTTAAATGGTGTACTGAAAAGTGAATTATTGCGCATGTGTACAGATCTTAAAGTAGTCACCTGATAGTAGCTGAATCATGCTGAAATAGATGCTGAAAATATAATATTTATGATCGATATCTCACTTCATTGACCTATTACAAAAGACCTGTTGAAACAACTTCAAATCCACCGTGCATACCGAAACCACTATATCAATTAACCGACTCAAATCACGCGCAAAAAAAAAGCGTCCCTGCATCAACAGGGGCGCTTTTTACAGACTGACATGCAGGGATTAGTTAAGCATATCATTAACCCGCTTAACATAAGCGGCAGGATCCTCAAGCTGCCCACCCTCGGCAAGCATCGCCTGATCAAACAGAATATGCGCCCAGTTTTCAAACTTCTGCTGATCTGCCATATCTTTTAGCTGTTTAATCAGGTCATGCTCCGGGTTAATTTCCAGAATCGGCTGGCTTGGTGGAACTTCCTGTCCCGCTGCCCGCATAATTTGCTGCATCTGTAAGCCCATATCATTGGCATCCAGCACCAGGCATGATGGTGAATCAGTCAGACGATGAGTAATGCGCACATCTTTAGCCTTACCCTCGAGCTTGTCTTTCATCAGCTCAACTACACCTTTTAAATCACCTTCTGCTTCTTTCTGGGCTTTCTTTTCTTCTTCGTCTTCAAAGCTACCCAGATCAAGATCACCCTTGGCTATATTCTGCAATGGCTTGCCATCAAAATCAGTCAGGTGTTGCACTAGCCATTCGTCAATGCGATCGGACAGCAGTAAAACCTCAATGCCTTTACGCTTGAATACTTCCAGATGCGGGCTGTTTTTTGCCGCAATATAACTGTCAGCGGTGATGTAAAAGATCTGCTTTTGCTCATCTTTCATACGCCCGACATAATCTTCTAATGATACATTCTGCTCGGCACTGTCATTTTCAGTTGTTGCAAACCGGAATAATTTTGCAATACGTTCTTTATTAGCAAAGTCTTCAATCGGGCCTTCTTTCATCACATTACCGAAGGCTTTCCAGAATGTCGCATATTGCTCAGTATTGTTTTTAGCCATTTTTTCCAGTAAACCCAACACCTTTTTAACCGATGCAGATTTAATTTTATCAATGACTTTATTGTGCTGTAAAATTTCACGGGACACATTCAGTGGCAGATCATCTGAATCCACTACACCACGAATAAAGCGTAAGTACTGCGGCATAATATGCGTGGTATCTTCCATAATGAAAACACGTTTTACATAAAGCTTGATACCCTGCTTGCGTTCACGCTCATATAAATCAAACGGTGCTTTTGCCGGAATATATAACAGTGATGTATACGATTGATTACCTTCAACTTTATTATGAGCCCAGGTCATCGGATCTTCAAAATCATGAGCGATGTGCTTGTAAAACTCTTTATACTCTTCTTCTTTGACTTCACTTTTTGCGCGTGCCCATAATGCGGATGCCTTATTCACGACCTCATTTTCTGGTACCACAATTTCATCTTTTCCGGCATCTGCTTTCTCAGCGTCTTCATCAACCGGTTCCGGATCTTTTGGCATCGTAATCGGTAATGAAATATGATCAGAATAAGTGTGAATAATAGTCTTTAAGCGCCAGCTATCCAGAAACTCTTCTTCGCCTTCACGGATGTGTAAAATAACATCCGTACCACGTGAATCTTTTTCTATGGTTTCCAGAGTGTAATCACCCTCACCTTCAGACTCCCATAAAACCGCCTGATCGGCAGCCTGTCCGGCACGACGTGATTTCACCGTCACTTTATCTGCAACAATAAAAGTTGAGTAGAATCCCACACCAAACTGACCAATCATGTGAGAGTCTTTCATCTGATCGCCGGTTAAGGAATCCAGATATTTTTTAGTGCCTGAGTTAGCAATGGTGCCGATATTATCAACAATTTCTTCCCGCGACATGCCGATGCCATTATCTGAAATAGTCAGTGTTTTAGCGTCTTTATCAAACTCAATATGAATTTTTAACTCAGAATCACCCGCATAAATATCATCACTGCCCAACGCTTCAAAGCGCAACTTATCACAGGCATCTGATGCATTGGAGACCAGCTCACGCAGGAATATTTCTTTATTGGAATACAGGGAGTGAATCATCAGTTTTAACAACTGCTTCACTTCAGCCTGAAATTCAAGGGTTTCTTTGTAGGCTTCTACGCTCATCGGGGTCTCCGTCAAAATTGGGTGAAAATATAAATTCTGCGTTCTCAGATGGGGGGTAATGGAGAGATTTCAAGGGTTAAAGATTAAAAGATACAGACACTGGATACCTGCCTTCGCCGGTATGGCTGGGGATTATTTAAATTTCCAGATTTACTCTCGATATTTCAACTCCCGGAACAAATCCCGGGGTCGGACCCGATGCTTTATTCTGCCCCGACCCCGCAGCATTACCCCTGCTACAGTCCCCTCTACATTACTTTGGAGATTGTTCGAATAAATTCGAACCTACTGTCTGTTTTATATCTGCCGTTTAAGCTGAATAGCCTGCAAACGCTGTCGGATCACCGCTTGTCGTGCCGCATTCTGAGTGATTTTCAGTAGATGCAGATAACGCTGCCTGGCATCCTCATATAATTTAGCTTCGAACATGCTTTCAGCCGCACGGAAGGTGGCAGTGTGATACCAGGGGTCATACACCTTTTCCGGTGAACGCGCCGATTTCAAAAATAAAAATGCTGCCCGCTCAAATTGCTGTAGTTCATGATATGACTCAGCCTTCCAGAACAGTAACTCCCGCACCAGCCTGACATCTTCAACCCGCAGCTGTAGCTGATTAAATAAATCCAGTGCTATCTGATGCTGCTCAACCGCCTGTAAATCAAAAACCACCTGTAAATATTTATCCGCCTGCAGTGTTTCGACTTCCTCACCGCTTAGCATATTACGCAGTACATTAGCACCCTGCTCAAACGAGCCACTTAAAATCAGTACCCGTGCGCGACGCAAATTCCAGTCGAACTGTGGCTGATCCTCAGGCGGCTGTTTAAGATCAGCCATTAATACCGCGGCAGCTTTTACATTTGAGTGTGCAAGATTAAAATCAATTAAACGATAACGAACCTCCGGCACCACTTCTGACATGCTGGTGATATAACTGGACTCAGTAAATAAATGATTCACCAGTTCTAATGGCTGCTGATTAATATCCATTAATTTAACCAGCTGACGCATCGCCATTTTTCGATGCTGTGCTTCAGCAGCCTTTAATGACAGCACTGCAAAAATCGATTTAGCGGTAAGTGGATCAGTTTGAAACCGGTTACTACCTAATGCATACCAGCTAACATCATTACCTTTTAGCAGACCTTTTTTATTGGCTTCTAAATTGCCTTTCTGTAAATATAATTCCCACAGTGTATCTGCATTGACATTAACTCCACCAATTCGCAACACTGAATTAGAAAGCCCGCGATGTTGCTCTGATAATAAAACTTCCAATAACAAAATTGCCTGCTCTGTATCGTCAGCAGCAATCGCTGATACCAGCGCCACATATTGAAATAGATATTTACGCACATCATCTTCATTTATACTGGCCAGCACCAACTGTGCACTGTCCAGCGCATTTAGCGGTGATATCATTCTGGCATTTATTTTTGCCAGCAAAACCAGTGCCTGCGCTTCGGGCTTTTTAATTTGCTTTAATAAGGCGACGGCCTCTACATGCTGGTTTAACTGTATGAGTAATTCAGCCTGCAACTGCAACCAGCTTAAACCATCTTCATTTTGCAACTCACCATAATCCTGCTGATAACGGCGCATAGCTATTTGTGCATCATTGATATTTGACTGATTTAAGTAGACCTGAATAATAATACGCCGCCATGCTGCATAGGTATCGGTGCGTACCAGGTCATTGGCATTCCATAAATAATGTCGCACTTTCCTCAGCACAACATCATATTGTTTCAGTTCAATTAAAGCCTGCAACTGTGCGGTTAAAAACCAGTTCCTATCTGCTGTGGCGATTCTAAAACTGTTCAGGTTTTCAGTTTGTTTAGTCACCCGCTGAACGACACCCTGCCAACGATGCATATATTTTAATAATGATATGTGTTTCTGTTCCCAGTACAACCATTCAGTTGGCTCGTCTTTATTGTATTGTGGTTGCTCTCGACGGATATAACTTAATGCAAGCTCCGGTGCGCGCAGCCCAACTAGCTCATCAATATTTTTAAAATGAGCATCTCTTTGCGCCTGAATTTTTGCCTGTTGTTCATTTATTTTACTCTCGACATTATCGTCAGCATGCAGGGGCTGAATCAGTAAATAAATAATAAAAAAAATCAGGTTTAATATCTTCATAAGATAACAATATATTATTAATTTGTAGGCGTTAGCTTTAGCTGACGACCTTTTATTATTAGGGGTCGGTATTATTCGGGGTCGGAGTCAAATTTTATACCGCGCAATGAAGAACGGATACTTCAACTCTATAATATAAAATTTGACTCCGACCCCGGAAATAACCCCGAAAATCTGACACCGCACCCAGAAATACTGCTCGCTGCGCATGCATGATTTCTCGTCAGCTAAAGCTAACGCCTGCACACTTTATTTCGATAGTTAGGGGTCAGAGTCAAATTTTATACCGCGCAATGATGAACGGATACTTCACTCTATAATATAAAATTTGACTCCGACCCCGGAAATTAACCCCGGAAATTAGAAATCAACCCCGGTCATACCCCGTCCACTGCTCGCTGCGCATCACATATTATATCGTCAGCTAAAACTAACGCCGACAGTCTATTATCGCCATAAAAAAAGGGGTGCATAAGCACCCCTTTTTTATTACAAATCGTATATAAAAACGACTTATAACTTTTCTTTAATACGAGCTGCCTTACCAGTAAGACCGCGCAGATAATAAAGTTTAGCGCGACGGACTTTACCGTGACGTTTAACTTCAATTTTTCCAATCATCGGGCTGTGTGTTTGAAAAACACGTTCAACGCCTTCACCGTTAGAAATTTTACGCACCGTAAATGCAGAATGTAAACCACGGTTACGCTTGGCAATTACAACACCTTCAAATGCCTGTAAACGCTCACGATCACCTTCTTTTACTTTTACCTGCACGATAACCGTATCACCAGACGAAAACGTAGGGATATCCGATTTCATTTGCTCTGCATTAAGCTCTGCAATGATGTTGCTCATGGTCTTACTCCACCAATAATGTAAATTTATTAATACTATTCAGCATTGTCATGTTCCTGTTTAAAGGCTTCCAACAACTGCTTCTGTTCTTCTGTCAGGTTTAAGGCGTCGATTAAATCCGCTCGCCTTAACCAGCTTCGCCCCAGACTCTGCTGTAATCGCCAGCGGTCAATATCCCGATGGTTTCCACTAAGCAACACGCTGGGTACGCTGCGACCGTCAATCTCTTCCGGTCGCGTGTAATGCGGGCAGTCTAACAAGCCCTGCATAAACGAATCCTGTTGCGCGGATTGTGCATCTCCCAGTACCCCGGGAATCATCCGCGCTATCGCATCTATCAATACCAGCGCGGGTAATTCGCCGCCGCTGAGTACGTAATCCCCGATTGACCATTCTTCGTCAACATGGGTTTCGATGATGCGTTCATCTATTCCTTCGTAGCGACCGGCGATTAAAATCAAGCCCGGTTGCTCGGCGAGCGTTATCACATCCTGCTGAGTGACTGTTTTGCCCTGCGGGCTCATGTAGATCACTCGGCTTTGTGGAGCCGCCTGTTTCGCATCCTCTATTGCTAACTTCAGTGGTTGCACTTTCATTAGCATGCCGGGACCACCTCCGTAGGGGCGATCGTCGACGGTGCGATGCTTATCTGTTGTGTAGTCCCTGGGGTTCCAGCTGTTTAGCTGAATCTGGCCGTTTTTAATCGCCCTGCCCAGTACACCGATATTCGCAACGCTTTCTACCATTTCGGGGAAAAGAGTTACGACATCAAATTTCATGTTCTTTCCGTTATTCCCGAATGCCCATGTTTATATCATTGGTCGGGAATCTAGCGCCTTTAAGTCACTGGATCACCGACACAAACATTCGGGGATGACGAATATGAGAAATTTCATTCTCATATTCTCTTTTAAAACTCAGGATCCCAGTCAACCGTAATCGTCTCTGTTGAAAGGTCTACCGCGGTTACTGCATTACCCATAGTAAATGGAATCAGGCGTTCCCGATCACCCCTCACTACCAGTACATCATTCGCACCGGTTTCCAGCAAGTGATGTACCGTACCTAAATCAACACCTTCAACAGTAATGACTTTTAGACCTGTAAGCTGGTGCCAGTAGTACTCATCCGCTTGCAACGTATCTAACTGCCGCGGATAAATCGCAATTTCAGCCCCCTGATAAAGAATCGCTTCATCACGGTCATCAAGCCCGACAATTTTAGCGACAACAGTTTTACCCTGGCGTTTACCGCCACTCAGCTTAACTTCCTGCCACTTACCCTGGTATTTAACCTGCCAGCTGTCGTACTTAACTATTTTTTCTCGCGGGTCGGTAAAAGAATGTACTTTTACCCAGCCCTTCACACCAAAAACGCCGGATATATTACCCAGCGAAATTAGTTGATTTTCATCCAAACCATTTGTTGTAGCCTGCTCAGCCATTAGCCCGCCTGCCACACAAAAAGGTTTTAGGCAGCAGTAGCCGCTTTACGTGCTTGCTTAACCAGCTGCGCAACACGATCAGACGTACCTGCACCCTGGCCAACCCAATGATCAATACGATCAATGCTTATTTCAAGGTTCTTTTCTGCGCCTTTAGCCATAGGGTTAAAGAAACCTACACGTTCGATGTAACGACCGTCACGTGGCATACGTGAGTCTGTTACAACTACATGATAAAAAGGTTTTTTCTTAGCGCCGCCGCGTGATAAACGAATCGTTACCATTAGTATCAATCTCTAAATTAGTTAATCTGTGTTCCACTCAAAGAGCCGAAATAGTAATTCGGGTCTCGGGAAAAGCGGGATTTTAGTGGTTTTTAGGGATAGTAGCAAGCCCTAATTTAGGTTTTTTTAAGATGCAGGTTGTCCGCGAATGAACGCAAATAAACGCAAAGTTTTGGTTTGTGTGCCTAATGCACACCACACCTCTATATAAATTCATCTGCTTTTGCTTTTATTCGCGTTCATTTGCGTTCATTCGCGGACAAAAACTGCTTTTGAATTTAACCTTACATCCCCATACCCGGCGGCATCTTTCCCTGCATCATCCGCATCATTTTTTTCATGCCGCCGCCTTTCATTTTCTTCATCATCTTTTTCATCTGCATCTGCTGTTTCATCAGCTTATTCACTTCCTGCACCTGCACACCAGCACCAGCAGCGATACGTTTTTTACGTGAACCTTTAATCATATCCGGGAAAGAGCGTTCCTGCGGGGTCATTGACTGAATAATCGCAATCAATCGCTTTACATCTTTATCTCCTACCTTGTCTTTCATGGCGGCCATTTTGCCTCCCATGCCCGGCATCTTGTCCATTAAACCGGTGAGACCACCCATATTCATCATCTGTTCCATCTGTGATTTCAGGTCATTGAAATCAAAACCCGCACCTTTTTTGAATTTGGCGGTGAGCTTTTCAGCCTCTTTTACATCTACCGAACGCTGTACTTCTTCTACCAGACTGAGTACATCACCCATGCCAAGAATTCTTGAAGCTAATCTATCGGGATAAAATGGCTCCAATGCATCGACTTTTTCGCCGGCGCCCAAAAACTTAATCGGCTTGCCGGTGATCTGGCGAATCGATAAAGCGGCGCCACCCCGGGCATCACCATCGGTTTTCGTTAATACAACACCGGTCAGCTCTAAGGCTTCATTAAAGGCTTTAGCCGTATTTGCCGCATCCTGACCCGTCATACTGTCGACCACAAACAGGGTTTCCACCGGGTTCACCGCCTGATGAATCTGCTGAATCTCACCCATCATTTCTTCATCGATGTGCAATCGACCGGCAGTATCCACTAACAGCACATCCTGAAACTGCTTTTTAGCCGCATCGAGGGCGGCTGTTGCAATATCTACCGGATTCTGTTCTTTTTCGCTGGGATAGAATGTTGCACCCACCTGATCGGCCAGTGTCTGCAACTGCTTAATCGCCGCCGGACGATACACATCGCAACTCACCACCATGACTTTCTTTTTATGACGCTCCTGCAGCAACTTTGCCAACTTGGCTACAGTGGTAGTTTTACCCGCACCCTGCAAGCCCGCCATTAATACAACTGCCGGTGGCTGCGCCGCCAGATTTAATTCTTCATTGGCCGCACCCATCGTCGCAACCAGCTCGTCATTGACTATTTTGATCAGCGCCTGACCTGGCGACAGACTGCTCATCACTTCCTGGCCGACAGCTCGCTGCTTCACCCGGTCAACAAAATCACGCACCACTGGTAGCGCTACATCGGCTTCGAGCAATGCCATGCGCACATCACGCATCGTCTCTTTTATATTATCTTCAGTAATTCGACCCTGGCCACGCAGGTTTTTGATGGTTCTGGAAAGGCGATCGCTTAGGCTATCAAACATGGTATTTAAAAAATTCGGCTATTAGAAAGTGGGGATTATATCTGAAAATGGTCATCACTGGTTAACTGACGTAAGTCCTGTTCGGCATTTACTGCATCGAGACACTGCTGAAAGATACGCGTTTCATCTCCCGGCTTTAAATGGGATATGCCGATGCATGCTTTATGTTTTAGTTTTTTCAGATCCTGCGCCAGTAAACTCGGGCAATAATGCTTAGCCAGCTTAGCCAGCTCAATTTCCTCATCGGCAAAGGCGGTTTCTATCACCATAAAGTCCAGCTGCTTGAACTGATTAAGACGTGCCCACAAATTATCATTGGTGGTGGTATCGCCGGAATAGGCAAACACTTTTTGTGCTGACTCTATTATATATGCCGAAGCCGGTACGGTATGGTTAACATCCACCATCTCTATGGTCCGGCCATTAAGCGTTAACGACTCGCCGGGATTCATTTCGATGAGTTTTAGCGCAGGCGCTTCTTTAGACGGCAATTCGGTAAAGTCCGGCCAGAGCTGCCAGTTGAAGATATGCTTTTTAAGCACCTCAATCGTTTCGGTTCGGGCATAAACCCGTAACGGCTGTTCCTGCAACTCAGCAAACAGAGTGTCCACCAGTAACGGAATGCTTAATACATGGTCCATATGGCTATGGGTAATGAACACGTGCCTGATTTTATGCATTTCATACAGCGACAGATCGCCCACGCCGGTACCCGCATCCAGCAAAATATCGTCATCGATCATATAAGTTGAAGTATGCAGACCTTTACCGATGCCGCCACTACACCCCAGAACACGTAATTTCATTTTTGGTCTCCCGAAAGACCTTATTACTTCAACAGCCGAATAAAATACCCAGCATTTATATTAGATGCTAGCACGGCTATAGAGAATTACCGTTAAATAAACGCAGTAAATTGATGAACTTAACGGTTTTTTGTACATTACCCGCTTTGATTGGCATACAAAAACCCCGAGCGGGCAATATTTAACCCTTATTCATGTGATACTAAATATTATTGCCTTTCCACCGCTCACTGCTTTACCCTATAATGTCCGCACTAAATAATTAAAATGAGTCACCGCTAAATTTAATGAACGCAATCACCGGGCTTATCGCTTTTACCCTTTATCTGGTATCCACACTGGGGCTTTTTTTGCGCCTGAAGGGTGATACTTTTTTCAATCAAAAACCCATTGCCTATTTACTATTGCCGGGTTTTGCCGCGGTGATTCTGCATGGCTTTATTCTTTATAAAAACTTATTTGGCGTGAATGGTTTTCAGTTTGGTTTTTTCGATGCTGCATCCTCTGTCGCCATGATTATCAGCTGGCTGGTATTATTGATATCAATACAGCGGCGCACTGAAATATTAGCAGTGGTTATCTTACCCATTTCAGGCATTACTCTTTTATTACAAAGCATGACGCCCTCCAGTTACATGCTGGCATATAATGCACCACAGGGTTTGAAAATTCATGTCCTTGTATCAATTGTTGCGTATAGCCTGCTGGGGTTCGCCGCTTGCATGTCAATTGTGTTATCACTGCAAAATCGCATGCTGCACAATCACCACCCCGGTGGTTTAATGAAAAAGCTACCGCCTTTACAGGTCATGGAAAAGCTACTGTTTGATTTTATTCTGGCAGGTTTTATTGGCTTAACAATGGCGCTTTTCAGTGGCTTTATTTTTCTCGAAGATTTATTCGCACAACATCTCATACATAAGACTGTGCTCAGCATTATTGCCTGGCTGGTGTTTGCGACGTTACTGATTGGCCGGTTTACTATTGGCTGGCGTGGACGCACCGCCATTCGCTGGACATTAAGTGGCTTTGTCAGCTTAATGCTGGCGTATTTCGGCAGTAAGTTCGTTCTCGAATTCATCGTACTCAACTGACAATAACATGAGCCATCTCTCTGACGGCACCCTGTATATTATTCTGGGTTTGCTGATTTTACTCTCCGCATTTTTCTCCAGCTCCGAAACCGGGCTGATGTCACTGAACCGATATCGCCTGAAATTTCTCGCTGATAAAGGCAGCCGCGGCGCTAAGCTCGCGATGCGTTTGCTGGAACGACCAGACCGCTTACTCGGTCTGATTTTACTCGGCAATAACTTCGTAAATATTCTAGCGTCCGCAATTGCAACCATTCTGGCACTACGGCATTTCGGCGAAGCCGGCATAGCAATCGCCACCGGAGCACTGACTTTTGTAATATTGATTTTTGCAGAGGTTGCACCCAAAACACTGGCCGCTTTGCACCCGGAACGCATCGCCTTTCCTGCCGCTTACGTTTACACCCCGCTATTAAAAGCCATTTATCCATTAGTGTATGTCGTAAACTTAATTGCCAATGCCCTATTAAAAGCCTTTGGCGTTAACCCGGAAAAAACTGAGGACGAAGGTGTCAGCGTTGAAGAGTTGCGCAGCGTAGTCATGGAAGCCAAACAGCTGGTGCCTCAAAAACACCAGGACATGCTACTGGGCCTGCTCAACCTGGAACACGCTACCGTCGATGATATTATGGTGCCACGTAATGAAATCACCGCACTGGATCTGAATGAAAACTGGGATGATATTGTCGATGATTTAACTACCTGCCAGCGCACACGTCTGCCGGTTTATCGCGACGATATCAACAATATTCTGGGCATTATTCACATGCGCCGGGTCATCAGTTTATTAAGTCGTAACGAACTCACTAAAGAAAATTTAGAAACCCAGATTCGCGAAGCCTACTTTATTCCGGAAGGCACATCACTGTATCAACAATTAATTAACTTTCAGAAAAACAAACGACGCACGGCTTTAGCAGTAGATGAATATGGCGATATTCAGGGGCTGGTGACACTGGAAGACATTCTCGAAGAAGTAGTCGGCGAGTTCACCACCGACTCCCCTATTAATAACAGCAATATAATTGCGAAGGATGATGGCAGCTATTTAATTTCCGCCAACACCCATATTCGGGAAATTAATCGCAGCCTCGATATTAGCCTGCCCACTGACGGCCCGAAAACATTAAACGGCTTAATTCTGGAACATCTACAATCTATTCCCACCACCGGCACCAGTTTTTTAATTGCCAGACATCCAATAGAAGTAATAAAAACCCAAAACAATGCAGTGCAGATGGCGCGATTGATGCCTCGATTAATCTCAAATGAAGATAATACTGAGGTTGAATCTTCCTCAGACACAAACTAAACAAAAGCATATTGTCCGCAAATGAACGCAAAACACGCAAATTTTATATTTTTTGAACCCGCAGCTCACGAGTATATTTGCAGTTAATGCTTTTGCTTTTATTAACGTTGATTCGCGCTCATTTGCGAACAACATGCTTTTCGCATCTACAAAAGTTTAAATCGATACACCATGGCAAACTTTAAAAACAGGAACAGATAAATGGCGAAAACCAAACTTCAATATTTATGCAGCAGCTGCGGATCAGTACACAATAAATGGGCCGGACAATGCGGCGACTGTGGTGAATGGAATACGCTAATCGAAAGCGTTTACGAAAAAGACACCGCCAGCACAACTAGCTCCCGATTTACTGGTTATGCAGGCAAAGCCGCCGTTAAGAATATGGCGGACATCGAACTACAGGAGGAGCTGCGCACCCCCACCGGCATTAGTGAATTAGACCGGGTTTTGGGCGGTGGTTTGGTACCGGGTTCGGTGGTATTAATGGGGGGGAATCCGGGCATCGGCAAATCCACATTGCTCACCCAGACCCTCGCCACATTAGGCGACAAGATGAACGCATTATACGTCACCGGTGAAGAGTCGTTACAACAGGTAACGCTACGCGCACGGCGTTTAAATTTAGGCGATGATAAATTTCAGCTGCTGGCGGAAACCTGCGTCGAACGTATTTTACAACTCGCCAAACAGGCTAAACCACAGGTAATGGTGATCGACTCAATTCAGACCATTTACACCGAGTTATTACAATCTGCACCGGGTGCTGTGGCGCAAGTAAGAGAGAGTGCAGCGCAACTGGTGCGCTTTGCCAAGCAAACCAATACCGCATTATTTCTGGTGGGCCACGTCACCAAAGAAGGCACCCTTGCCGGCCCGCGGGTACTTGAGCATATGGTAGATACGGTGCTGTATTTTGAGGGCGATTCAGGCGAACGTTATCGCATGATTCGTGCGATTAAAAATCGCTTTGGCGCGGTCAATGAACTGGGGCTGTTTGCGATGACCGAAACCGGTTTGAAAACCGTCAGCAACCCGTCTGCCATCTTTTTATCGCGCCACGACGAACCGGTAGCCGGCAGCATGATTACCGTTACCCGTGAAGGCAATCGCCCGCTATTAGTCGAAGTGCAGGCACTGGTGGATGAATCCCATTTAGGCAATCCCCGACGAGTCACTTTAGGGCTGGATCAGAACCGGCTATCCATGCTACTGGCGGTACTGCATCGCCATGGCGGCATTCCCATGCATGATCAGGATGTGTTTATTAATATTGTCGGCGGCGTACGGGTTACCGAAACTGCGGCGGACGCGGCAATGCTGTTGTCTATTTTATCGAGTTTTCGCGATAAGCCACTGCCGCAAAAACTTTTTGCCTTCGGTGAAATCGGTCTGGCGGGTGAAATCCGGCCAGTGCCAAATGGACAGGAACGTCTAAAAGAGGCCGCCAAACACGGCTTTACCCATGCGGTGATTCCCAAAGGCAACATGCCCAAAGCCCAGGATATGCCTGCTGATATGGAAATCATTGCAGTGAGCCGGGTGAGTGAGCTGCTGGATATTTAGTGGTTTATTCCGGGTAAGTGAGAGGGAATGTAAGGAGTCCCTTGATAATAGAAAACATTTGACCCGGACCCAACCAGGAGAATACTCCGACGGTAATAAATCTCCCCCAGGCCTCTCTCTTTCTAAGGGGAAAGCAAAAACACCTTCATTGAAAAACAACGACTTCATCACACTATGATCGTCGATATTTTTAACAGATCCCGGTGCAGTGACACTACACCTCGCTACCTCATGCATCTATCCCCTTAACCGCCTTAAGATTTTTATCCCATTGGCAAAATATTTGCTTATGATATGATCGAACACAGGGAAGGCTTATTTTTTCAAAGCCGCTTTTTCTCCCGTAATCTTTATAGCCATACTTTAATTAATCGCTCAGGAACTCTAAAAATGATCAAAACAAAAAACACCCCACTTTGGGTCTTTCTTGCTTTTTCTTCCATCGAAACCCGCAAAGGTGCATTAATTTTAATCTGGGCAAGTGCCGCCTTTACTGTTTACTCCCTTCCCTGGGTGCTGATGCTTGGCGATGCTATTGGTGAACTTGGTAAACAAATACTGCTGATTGACGACTGGAGCTGGATTGCGATGATGGTTCCCATAACTCTCTGGTATATTATTAGCCTTATCTGGATGGATAAAAACCAAGGCTGGATAAGCCATCCTGCCGGCGAAAACCCATAGCCCCACTTAATGCAGCCGAACTTAACGCAACCACACTTCAACCCGACGATTTTTATGGCGACCGCCGGCATCTTCATTTGATGCCACCGGAATAGCATCTCCATAAGCGCGTACGCGCACCGGATCGAGCCCATTGTGCACCAGTAAATCGGCAACCCAGTCGACCCGGTATGTAGACAGATCAATACTGAATGCGGGATGCGACTCGCTTGATTCTGCAAATCCAAACAACATAATTCGCTTTCTTTTATTTTCCTTTCTGGATAAAAATTCAACCAGCCGTTGAATATCACGCATGGCTTTATTATCCGGCTTAGTTGTGCCTTTTTTAAATCGAAAATTTAACGACAGGCGCTGACTATTTTGGGTTAATTTTAAATACTCTTCTGGAAACCGACTATCGGACTTAACTGATTTCAGCGTTAAATTTTGAGAAATAAATCCATTTTCATCGACAATTGTCTGCCCCGCCGCAGACTCAGAAAAATCAATAAATGACTTAACATGCAGACTGGAATTTAGCGCAGGCACATATAAAAATAGTCGCCGTGCTAACGCATAATCTTCAGTTGCCACATCAAATTTTAGCGGCTGCTTAGCCTCAGTACCTGACTCAGCGACACCCAGTGATTTTGCATGGCGCACCGAAGGCAGACCCACAAATCCAATAGCATAACGATCATTAGCAACATCATCTGATAATTTATCATTTGACTCATAACGCAAAGCTGTTTTTACTAATGATGTTTTTTTACCCATTACCAGTGCTTTAAATGTATCAAAAGTACCCGACTTATTATCTCTGGCATACACCTGTATTTTTCCATCAAGATTTTTATCAATCGTTTTCCAGCGGGTGATTTCACCACTAAAAATTTTTCTAATTACACTTTTTTCCAGCTGCATGAGTGGATTTTTCGAATGCACAATCACCGCAATCCCATCCAGCCCAATAACAAACTCCACACCTTGACGCGTCATTTCACCAAATGCTTTCAGTGTGTTGTTTTCCTTTTTTTTGATCGGCCGTGACGACATCCCAATTTCGGCAGCCTGCCTTTTTAGTGAATCAAAAGACGTAGCAGATCCATGAGACTTAATCTCAACCACTTTTCGCTCACCCGCTTTATTACGGCTCACAATAGTCACTTCCTGGCGGTTATTTTCCAGCGTATGAATTTGGGTAAAGCCGTTATCCTGTAACCAGCCGCGTACCAGAGCCGGAGCCAGCTTTGCACCAATAGTGTTTGAACCATGCAGCCTGAACAGGTTTTCATCAGCCTGTGCTGGCTGAATCAAAAATAAGGAAACTAAAATAAAAACACATCGCATTACTATATATCCACTGAGAAAATTAACCGGTAGATATAAAGTACGTCAAAATTGTTACGATTTTGTGAAAGCCAATCAAAAGAAGCGTCGTACATTATGAACAACGCCTCGAGAATACCTTTAGAAGCATAGGAATCACTGATTAGATGAAATCAGGACATTGATAATAGAGCCTATCTATTAGTTAATAGACAGCAATAACCGCAAATTATATTATCTAGTTTACTTAAATTTTAAACTGATTAACCAGACTATTAAGATGCACAGCCAGTTCAGATAGACTTTTACTTGATAGTGCACTTTTTTGAGCACCTTCAGAGGTTTTCTCGCTAATTGTTTTAATGGTGACTATATTATGATTAATTTCTTCTGCTACCTCCGTCTGCTCTTTAGCAGCAATCGCAATTTGAGTATTCATTTCATTAATTGCACCAACTGAAACAGATATATTTTCTAACGAAACGCCACCCCGAGACGCTTGTTCAACTGTGTTATGCGCTTTAATACTACTGGCTTCCATTACACTCACCGCGTGTTGAGAACCACTTTGTAGTTTCTCTATCATTTCCTGTATTTCAGCTGTTGACACTTGTGTACGACTCGCTAAGACACGAACTTCGTCAGCAACCACGGCAAAACCACGACCTTGTTCGCCCGCACGCGCCGCTTCGATAGCAGCATTAAGTGCCAGTAAATTTGTCTGCTCTGCTATACCTCGAATAACATCCAGAACACCACCAATACTATCCGTATCAGATTCAAGTGTGTGTATTACCTGAGATGCATTTTCAACTTCTGATACCAGTTCATTAATAGACAACATGGTTTTTTGAATAACCTGTTTTCCCAAACTGGTTTCATTTTCCGAATCTTCAGCGGCAGTCGCTGCATTACTAGCATTGTTTGCCACCTCAAGTACCGTCGCCGTCATCTGATTCATCGCGGCTGCCACCTGTGAGGTTTCCATGTTCTGTGTGTCAGAACTTATCGATAACTCACTGGCATTTTGACTCAGCAACTCAGACTCGTGAGTCAATGTCTGGACACCCTCAGCTATACTGGCAATCATATCCTGCAACTGTGCAATGAACTGGTTAACAGCAAGACAAAGCTGACTGACTTCATCGTTATTTGTCACCGGCAAGCGCTGTGTTAAATCTCCGTTACCATCCGATAATTGCAATATCAAATCTTTAGTTTCTTTTAATCTAATGAGCACTAAAAAACGAAATAACATATATACAATAATTGAAATTGTAAAAAGAACTACCGTAACATTAACAAAAATTACTGAAATAAATTCTGAAATACCTTCATCAGCATGTGCTTCAACATTCTCAACAGCCGTTTGTATTCGCTGATTACTCAAATTTATATTTGCTAACAAACCCGCTTTCGACATGCCGAGCAATACCGTACCAATATGCTCATCGTCAGATATAACTTTATATTTTTTTTCAATAATATCCGTTTTATCATCAGGCAAGATGTATTTTATAAAAGCCTCACCATCCGGTTTAATATAAGCGGCATAAGCAACATCTGGATCTTTAATAACACTTTCCTGATAGCTTTGAAGACTAGAAAAATCATAAGAAAGTATCAAGTCAGGTGCAGTTTTAGACATAAACACACCTAAACTATCCGCTTTTGAAAGCAAGGCTTTAAGCTGATTTTCTTCCGCCACTTTTTGCTCTTTTAAAAGTGCATTACGTGCAATATCTGTCTGCTGTATTGTCGATTTCTTTACCACATCGACTAAAAAAACCGAACCTATTACAAGAATAATTAACGTTGCGGCGAGTATAGGTGGTGAAAATTTTACAGAAAGACTTAAACCATTTAATAAGTTGAACATCATTAAACCTTGAAAAAAACCACTGATTTTAAACAGTGGGTTAATTATTTTATTACAGGCTTTCACCTAATGTATTTTTAACAATTTCTCTAACTTTATCAAAATCGCCATCCGACGCTTTAATAAAATTAGTGACTCGACTAGATTTCAGTAATGCATCATTAGTGCCTTTTAATGACGTCATAATAGCCTGGATCTTGCTGGCTTTATCTGCAGACATATCATCTCTTACCGCCCAGGGTAGTTGAATAAACGACTCACTCTCAGACAAAATCTTTATTTGCGAGACATCAATCTTTTTTTGCACTCCTTTAACCTTCAAAATAACATTACCAGCTCCCGCTGCTTCTGCTGCATTATTAAATACACCTATCACTGCACTTGGTGGGTTTTTGGAAAATTTCACCGTATAATCCTGACCCGCAACCAACCCCGCTTTTTTGAGAATAGACGTTGGCGCAATATAACTACCCATAGCCTTCTTACCACCGCCAAACAGAATAGTCTTACCTTTTAAGTCCGCCACACTATTAATACCACTGTCTACTCGCACTGATAGTGAACCCGCTATTTTACTACTACCGAACTCTTCATTTACCACGATCACTTTATAGCCCTGATTTTTATGACTTAATAAATAGTGATACTGATTAAAATGCACAAGATCATATTCTTTGTTTTCGACTCCTTTCCAGAATGCTTTAAAGTTTTTAGCTACAACGAGATGAACCGGCTCACCCAACTCACTTGACAACTGTTTAGCCAGTGGTTTAAAAATTTTATTTGTAACTGCAATGGGTCGGCGAGGAAACACGCCCATTTTAATATCTGCCAGAACAGGTAAGCTACTTGTCATAGCAGCAAACCAGATAATTAGTGTATGCACACGTAAAAAGCTCATTAACAAAACTCCAGTAGGTTGACTTTATAAATCACTTAAAAAAGAATAGTACATATTGTGATTAAATCCATATTTAGAATTACTTCACATGGATTAACTTTATTAACAATGAACAACTATTCAAAAAAACTATAAATTTACCCGACAATTTTTCTGATAATGCATACTTCCGAAGCACCAAAGCCAGTCAGAAGTCGGAATTTAATAGCTAAATTCATTGATATTAACAACCACTTAAAATCAAAGGATATATGTTTTCAAAAGTTCGTCTATATTAATTAATCCCGCTCCAGCTGAAGAAACAAACCTATATTCAAATGAGCTGAAAGACAGCTATGTTAATGCCGCATTTCACCTGCACATAGTCAGCCGCAAATTTCCCGCAGATCATCATTGTTAATAAACTCCGCTCTATAGCTAGCACAACGCCATTGAAACCAGTAATATACAAGGTCTAAATATAACCATTATGAAACGCTTTTATGGCACGTAAATCACCAGTCAATTTTGAAAAAGCCATGTCACAGCTGGAAGAGCTGGTCGATGATATGGAGCAGGGCGAACTGCCTCTGGAAGATGCACTCAAGCACTTTGAAAAAGGCATAGCGCTGGCGGCTGATTGCCAACAGGCACTCAGCAAAGCCGAACAGAAGGTCACTCAGCTGATTGAAAAAAACGGTGAGTTACTGGAAAAGCCATTCGAGATTGACGATTAAAGAATGCCTGACGATTCACAGTTTAAAGCGCTACTGAAAGACTATTGCAAGCGTGTAGACCAACACCTGAACCTGTGGCTACCAGCACCTGCTGGCCCGGAAGCTCGGCTACAACAAGCCATGCGCTACTCGGTAGTGGGCGGTGGTGGCAAGCGCGTACGCCCGGTGCTGGTATACGCGGCAGGACAGGCACTGAATGTCGATCTCGCACAACTTGATGCCTGCGCCTGCGCCGTTGAAATCATTCACGCCTATTCACTAATACATGATGACCTGCCGGCAATGGACAATGATGATTTACGTCGCGGACGTCCCACCTGCCACAAAGCTTATGATGACGCCACCGCCATCCTCGCCGGCGATGCCTTACAGGCCTTTGCCTTTGAAGTGCTGGCAGCAGACGAAGCTATGCAAACCAGCGCCGGCAATCGCATTGAAATGATAAAATTACTGGCACAGGCCAGTGGTTCGATAGGCATGGCTGGTGGGCAGGCAATTGATCTTGAAGCCGTGGGCAAATCACTGAACCTTGATCAGCTGGAAAATATGCACCTGTTGAAAACCGGCGCTCTGATTCGCGCCAGTGTTTTACTGGGCGCCATGTGCAGCCCGAATATTCAGGCCGCCAAACTCGAAGCTCTGGATACCTATGCACGCTGCGTTGGTCTGGCGTTTCAAATCCACGATGACGTACTCGATGTTACCGCCGATACCAAAACCCTCGGCAAACCCCAGGGCTCTGACGCTCTGCAGAACAAACCGACCTACCCCAGCCTGTTAGGTCTGGAAGGCGCCAAAGAAAGAGCACAGGAATTACACCAGCGTGCCATCAAAGCACTGGAACATTTTGATGACTCTGCAAATGTATTACGCCAGCTTTCCGCCTATATTATTGAACGTGAACACTAAACCGGAAGTGTTGATTAAAAAATGAGTGAACAAGACAATCAATTCCCTCTGCTGGAAACCATCTCATCTGCAGAAGATGTGCGGGCTCTACCGGAAACACAACTTAACCAGCTGGCGGATGAATTACGCCGGTTTGTCATTCAATCGGTGGCACAAACCGGTGGCCATTTATCCGCCGGACTAGGCACGGTTGAGCTCACCATCGCTTTGCACTACGTTTACAACACTCCTGATGACAAGCTGGTGTGGGATGTAGGCCACCAGTCTTATCCCCATAAAATCATTACCGGCCGGCGCGAGCAAATGCATACCATTCGCCAGCACCATGGCCTGGCAGGCTTCCCGAAACGCAGCGAAAGCCCTTACGACACCTTTGGTGTCGGCCATTCCAGTACCTCCATCAGTGCGGCACTGGGTATGAGCATGGCCGCTAAAATGCGCGGCAGTCTGCAAAAAACCGTGGCGGTTATCGGCGATGGTGCGATGTCTGCGGGTATGGCTTTTGAAGCCCTAAACCACGGTGGTGATACCGATACCGATCTGTTAGTGATTTTAAATGACAATGAAATGTCAATATCACCGAATGTTGGTGCATTATCGAAACACCTGTCGAAAATCATGTCAGGCAAAATGTATTCGACCATGCGCAGTGGCTCGAAACGCGTGCTGGAAAAAATTTCTATGTGGGATCTGGCCCAGCGCACCGAAGAACACGTCAAAGGCATGATGATGCCCGGTACCCTGTTTGAAGAGCTGGGTTTTAACTATTATGGCCCGATTGATGGTCATGATATTCCTACCCTCATTACCATGTTACAAAATTTACGCGCCCAATCGGGGCCGATGCTACTGCATGTAATTACGAAAAAGGGCAAGGGCTACAAACCTGCTGAAGATAATCCCTGCCTGTATCACGGCCTCGGCAGCTTCGACCCGGAAACCGGCGACAAGCTTGACGTCTCTTCCGACAAACCTACCTACACTCAGATTTTTTCTGACTGGGTCTGTGACATGGCCGAAAAAGATGACAGGCTAGTTGCCATCACCCCCGCCATGCGCGAGGGTTCCGGTTTGGTTGAATTTTCAGAAAAATTTGCCGACCGCTACCATGATGTAGGCATAGCAGAACAACACGCGGTAACGCTGGCAGCGGGCATGGCCTGCGAAATGGCAAAACCGGTGGTAGCCATTTACTCAACTTTTTTACAGCGCGCCTATGACCAGCTAGTACACGATGTAGCAATTCAAAATTTGCCTGTACTGTTTGCCATAGACCGGGCTGGACTAGTCGGAGCTGATGGCCCGACTCATGCGGGCAATCTGGATTTAAGTTATTTACGCTGTGTGCCGAATATGTTGATAATGACACCATCGGATGAAAATGAATGTCGTCAAATGCTCACCACCGGCTACCAGCACAATGGCCCGGCGGCGGTACGCTACCCTCGCGGACAGGGACCCGGCGCGACAATTGATCCGACATTTAAAGTCATCGAAATAGGTACAGCCGAGCGACGGCGTCAGGGCAAGAAAGTCGCCATTCTTGCCTTTGGCAGCATGTTGAGCGAGGCGCTGAAAGCCGCTGAGGAAATCGATGCAAGCGTCGTCAATATGCGCTTTGTTAAGCCTCTGGATGCGGATATGCTGCAAAGCATCGCTGATTCCCATGAGTTAATCGTCACTATTGAAGAAAATGTGGTGGCGGGCGGCGCGGGCAGTGGCGTAAATGAGTGGCTGCTAGCAAACAGACTCAACAACCCGGTGATTAACTTAGGCCTGCCAGACCGCTTTGTTGAGCATGGTGCGACCCATCAGTTACTGGCAGAATGCGGTCTGGATGCGGCTGGGATTATTAAGGCTATCGGTAGCCATTAAACCGTATTTTGTCTGTGACTGGGCTTCATTATCTTGCTCACTAAATCTCCCCCGGCCCCTCTTTTTCTAAGAGAGGAGCAAAAAATCACCAGATGCAATCATCACCGGGGTCGGAGTCAATTTTGATCTAGCTTTGCTTCAGAATTTGATGGACCCCTAATATCAAATTTGACTCCGCCCCCTTTCAACTCAACTAAACCCATCCGTCATTAGAGATTGCTAATAAGTCGAAAAACCGATAAAATTCTGCGGTTTTTACCGGGCCTTTTTCATATATACTCTCAACCTTAATTATGCCAGCCAAATATACCCTGAAAATTGTTACCGACTTTGCATCGGCCCATACACTCCGTGATTATCCCGGAGCCTGTAGCCGTATGCACGGACATAACTGGAAAGTCGAGCTGGAGCTGGAATCCACCCAACTCGACAAGGTAGGCATGGCAATTGATTTTAAAGCCATGAAAAAAGCCACCAATGACGTATGTGACCGGCTCGATCACCGTTACTTAAATGAAATTGAACCATTCACCGAGATTAATCCCACTGCGGAAAATATGGCAGCCTGGATATTTCAGGAAATTGGTCAAAAACTTAATACAGACACCCTGCGCGTCAGCTCCCTCACCTTATGGGAAACCGAGCGCGCCTGTGTAACCTATAGCGAATAGCGAAGCGAAGAAAAGACAATGACCGATGCAACATCAATGCCCGATGTACAAAACAGCCAGGACAAACGTCATATTGCCATTAACAAAGTCGGCATTAAAGATATTCGCCATCCGGTTCAGGTAAAAGATCGCTCAGGCCATGTCCAGCACACAGTGGCTAACTTTAATATGTATGTGGATTTACCGCATAATTTTAAAGGCACCCACATGTCACGTTTCGTGGAAATTTTAAATAGCCACGATCACGAAATCACCGTTAAATCTTTACGCACTATGCTGTCTGAAATGACTGAAAAACTGGATGCAGAAAACGGTCACATCGAAATGAGCTTCACATATTTTGTTAATAAAAAAGCGCCTGCCTCAGGTGTAGAAAGCTTACTCGATTATGAAGTGACTTTTTACGGTGACCGGGTTGACGCTAAGAATCACGTAACGGTTAAAGTCGTTGTACCGGTTACCAGTCTGTGCCCCTGCTCGAAGAAAATTTCAGCATACGGTGCGCACAATCAGCGTTCACATGTAACGGTTAATGTTAAAGCTGATGATTTTATCTGGATTGAAGATTTAATTGATATTGTTGAGCAGGAAGCATCCTGCGAGCTGTACGGATTACTAAAACGTCCAGATGAAAAAGTGGTGACGGAACGCGCTTATGATAACCCTAAATTTGTGGAAGACATGGTGCGCGATGTTGCAGCACGTTTAAATGCAGATGATCGCATTCGATCTTATACGTTAGAATCTGAAAACTTTGAGTCAATTCATAATCACTCAGCTTATGCACTGATTGAACATGACAAAGATGCTTAAAAATTTTACCGCTAATAAATGTTCATGATTTCATTTACATTTATTAGCGGTAAATAGCTTACCTGTTACTCAAACTCCGCCTTCTCTACTTCCAGCTTCGCCAGACTGATATGTTTGCCCAGTTCATGCTCAAAACCGGACCAACCTTTAAATTTGCTTAACGCCGCTTCGATTTTCGGCTTCATTTCAAAGTCTTCCAGACCTTCTTCATAGAATGTTTCAACCATGGTGTACAGCGTATTAAAATATTCACGCTGCAATTCAACCAGTTTAACATCGCCACTTGGGCCATGCCCTGGAACGTAAAACTGTTTCTTCAAACTAATTGCTCGATCCAGCGCCTTAATAATATCTCTAAAGCTACCATCGCTCATACGCAATATTCTTAAGTTACCGACATTATCACCGGTGAAAAAAGTCGAGCCTTCTACATACTCAATCATAATATCCGAATCACTGTGGGAAACACCGATAGTATGAATATTAAATGTTAAGCCGGCGATATTTAACTGGTTACCATCACTAACACCGGTTTTCGGATACGCTATTTTAGTGCCTTTGGTTGCACCCTCTGTCATTTTCATCATCGTATCTATCCATGATTGCGCTGCACCGGCTCTGGCTTTTTTTATCATCCGCGAATCAGCAATAATTTCTACCTTCGGATAGCTCTGCTTAATAACATCATTTGCTAACCAGTGATCGCCATGAACATGGGTATTGAAAATATGCGAGACGGGCTTATCTGTTACTTTTTTAATTTCACGCATTAGCATTTTACCGGTTTGCTGACTTGAACCGGGATCAACAACAATGACACTTTTATCCGCAATAATAAAAGCCGGATTATTCATAAAACCGCGATTGGCTGCATTGGGTAATTCACGGGGACCATGAATGACATAAACCGTCGAATTAATTTTTTGAGCCTTAAAGCCGTCAAGAAATGCATCGGCCATTAAATTGAAAGAACTGGTTAATAGAATGAACAGTAAAAACATGTACTTCATGGAAAACTCTTTATTTAATTAGTGAATGAGAAATAACGAATCAGGTATGGTTTTATCCACACCCATTAAAATATCCCTATATTTCTGCTGAACTCGATCTAAATTACAGATCTGAAAATAGATTAACGATAATGTTTATAACATTACCGCTAATAAATATTATTATTATTTAAGCTGAGCTAATACGGCATCACGAAACTGCCAGACAAGGTCACCTGTTAACGGGCTGGCATCAATATTACTGAGTTTAATTTCACTCGAACCTTCACCCACAATTTGCTGCAACTGCAGAGTTATACGATCTTGCGGTGCCACTTTAATAACTTTACGGCTGTCATTGCCCGCATCATCATCTTCATAATCATCACCCTCATCAACCACAACTTTTTTGCCGCTAAACAAACCACCAAACCAGCCACTATCATCTTCCGGCGGTTGCTCTTCCACGTGCATGCTACCGACTAACACCTGCATGCTACGTGAGGCCTTGTCGCTTTTCACGATATCAACACCTAAACGATCCATTGCAATTTGTAATCGCATCCAAATAGTATCAGCTTCGCCTTTTACAGAAAAGCTGTCTGAGGTATCAGTAATTTTATCAACCCGGGGTTGATAGCCGTGATACGAGGCAAGCAATTCGGTAGCAGCGGTTTTATTAATACCACTAAACAACACATAACGATAAAGAACTTCGCGCTCTAAAAATGGCTCGGAATCACGTTGTGTCCAGGCGGTTACATCATTGGCAACGCTAATTTGTAAGCCACGGTGATTAACAAACAAGCGGGTTTTATTTGTACCATCAATCGCCTCGACTCTAATTCTAAAACGATCTTTATAATCCGGCGAAAAGCTGCTGAACCAGCCGCCCGAGGCTTCTGAATTGTAAGTGACTTTATATTCACTCATCCAGGCTGTATCTAGAAAACCCAACAGTTTTTCAACTCGGTCAACTTCAATACCTTCAGAGGCTAAAAAATCCGGTAATGTTTTCCATACATCCGCTACCGGCATATCAATTTCCAGCCAGTAGAGACCTGAATCCTGTTTTAGATCAAATCCACTAAAGGTCGGTGCTATGGGGGTATTGCGCATAGCGGAAGCGGACTGTTGAGCTGTTTGCTGAGAAGGCTCTGGCAGACGCAGTGCGCCCTGAGTATCAGGGATACTCAGCTTAGGCGGAATTTCCAGACTTTTAACGGTAGCAGCATCCATGTAGCCGGGACGCTCATCGCCATCTGAACTGCAACCTGCCAGTACAACCGATAACAACATCGCCACAGGTAAAGCCGACAAATATTTGATGGATAATATTTTAGATAATAATTTCATAGACATAATTTACAGCACACCCGCCTGACGCATCGCCGCGCGCAGTGTTTCATGATATTGCTCAGATAATGGGGTGAGTGGTAAACGAATGCCCGCGGGCATTTTCCCCATTTCGGTTAGCGCCCATTTCACCGGAATGGGGTTAGCCTCAACAAACAGGTCATTATGCAGACCGGTTAAAGGCTGATTAAGTTCCAACGCTTTCTCACGATCACCAGCCAGCGCCGCGGCACACATTTCAGCCATCGCTTTCGGCGCAACGTTATTAGTAACCGATATCACCCCATTACCACCCTGCAGCATAAACTCTGTGCCGGTATCGTCATCACCGGAAAAAACATCAAAGTTATCACCGCATAATTCACGAATTTGCGTGAGCCGTGATAAATCACCGGTGGCTTCTTTAATGCCAATAATATTAGAGACTTTTGACAAACGTGCCACGGTTTCCGGCAGCATATCGCAGGCGGTACGTCCGGGTACATTATAAAGAATTTGCGGTACAGGAACGGTTTCCGCAATTAGCTTGTGATGCAGATACAGGCCTTCCTGAGTCGGCTTATTATAATAAGGTGTCACCAGCAGACAGGCATCAGCACCGGCCTGCATCGCACATCGGGTCAAAGTAATGGCTTCAGTGGTGGAATTTGCACCGGTACCGGCAATAACCGGTATCCGCTGATTTACCATTTCAACCGTACGCCGAATAACCTCGCAATGTTCTTTTTCATCTAAGGTTGCTGATTCACCGGTGGTGCCCATCGACACAATCGCACTGGTGCCATTTTCTATATGAAATTCAATCAGCTGACTCAGGCTATCAAAGTCGACTGACCCATCTGGGTGCATGGGTGTTACCAGCGCCACCATACTGCCACGAAACATGTTTATTGCCTTTAATATATTAGAGTTGAAACCAGCCGGCCAATAAGACGGCAGGCTGGTTAAATCAGGCCGGAAATAGTACTTTGTAGGGGCCTTATTTACAAGATAAACCGCGCATTAAACTGACTTGAAAGAGCGTAATCAGCATTAACCAGACTTCCCCCTTAATAAAAGGGCTGATGAGAGGGATTTGAGTTCTAATGCCGTGCATATTGCATAGGAATAATCACAAAGAGACTAAAAGCCTTGTAATGAATGAATCTCCCAAAACCTCTCTTTTACTAAGAAAGGGAATAAAAATTAGTCACTTCCTGCTGGCTTCTGTTCCGGCGGAAAATTATCAAACACCCTGTAAATAAGCTGACCAATACGCTTCTCAGACTCCTGCGGTGTCGCATCTCTAGCCGATACCGGCTTGGTCGTTATTGAGCGCCAGATTAAATTCTGCCGATTAGCCGAAACCATATCGATCATCAACGTGCCTTCGGTGGTCTCACGTATACTATTACCGCTGCTAATACCTATTGAGCCGCGGTTATAACGCCCCACACTCATGCCAATACCACCTGTAACATTACTGCTACTGAGTTTTTTCTCAAAACTCACCTGATAGCTGATTTTAATATCCGCCGCTTCAGCTTCTATCAGGCCTTTTCTTTTAAGGTTAGCTTCAATCGCTTTCACAATTCGTTTTGCAATTAGCGGGTTTGCCTGAGTAAACGCCTTAGATGGCTGCCTGTCCCACTGATAGGTTTTAACTGCTGCAAAATCAACATCGCGATCATAGTCATAAGTGCTTTTAACATTACTGCACGAGAACACAAACAATGCTGAGGAGAGTATAAATAATATTTTTGCTACTGTATTCAACATATAAAAAGCCTGTTGTTTTTATCAATCATAATCCGACGCTTTTTATGGGTATAGAATAAAAAGCAGTTGAATTTCAATAATAAATTTAAACACCTGTAAAGTCCACCCGCTGTAAATTTAAGGTATACTGACGTCTGATATGATGGGCGATATATGCGCTTTTTATTAACACTGACACATCGCAGGTTTTACACCAATGAAACATTTTTTAAACTCATCATTACAACGCCCAATCCTTTATCTGTTTTTAATGGCTTTTTCTGGTGTCGCATTCAGTGCGGACATTATGTCATTAAGCGACCGTAAAGATCGCTGGGAGATTTCATTTCAGACCAAGTATATCGAATCAAAGCAAATTAATTTTGATGGTGGCTCTGATGCAACCATTAATGAGGATTATGCTTTCGGTTTTGGTGTTGGCTACAATTTCGATGAACACTGGGCATTAGATTTTGACCTTAACTGGGGCGATGTTAACTATTCGGGCACGCGGGTGCTGGAAAACGGTAATAAAGAAACAGTCTATGGCAACCTGTACTCCAATAGCATGGTATTTACCGGCATTTATAATTTCATGAAAAAACGCTTTACGCCCTTCGTTGGTGTTTCTGCGGGTCTGACTTATATCGACACTAATATCCCAACCGGCCCGCCACAAACCGGCTGCTGGTATGACCCGTGGTGGGGCTATATCTGCGACACATTTCAGCCAACCCTCACTTCAACCGAATTCACCTACGGCGCCAGTGCCGGGTTTCGATTTGACGTAAAAGACAATGTATTCTTACGCTTTACCGCAGGCAAAAAATGGATTGATTATAGTCAGGCCTCTAGCTCTTCTGGCTTTACTAATTTTCGCTTTGATGTCGGCTTAATGTTTTAAACTCTCTTGAAATAATGAATTCGAAAATGTTTTCAAATTCATTATTCTTCTATTATTTAAGGCTCTTCAATGTCATACAATATCATCAGTCGATTTTTTTTCTGCACAATTATTCTTTTAAGCAGTACACATGCTTATGCGCTTGATGAAGGTACTGATAAAAAAAATACCGCGAAAAAAGACAAGCTAGAAAAAACATCCTCTGAAAAAATCGCCCCTGCAACCAAGCAATGGCCTCAGGAAATCAAAACCAGTAAGGGCGTGGTCATCATCTACCAGCCACAGCCTGAATCATTAAAGGGCGACCAGTTAAAAGCCCGTGCTGCAATTTCTGTTGAACTCAACGATGCTGACAAACCCGTATTCGGTGCCATCTGGTTTGATGCCCGTTTACAAGTCAACCGGGCTGAGCGCTCCGCCACCATTGCTGATGTCAAAATAACCAATGTCCGCATCCCCGATGCCGGTGACCAGAATCTCAGCAAGCTTGAAAAACTAATGGAACGGGAAATTCCAAAATGGAATATGGAAATTTCTATGTCGCAACTAACCGCGACCTTAAAGCTGGAGGACCAGCTACACAACTCCTCGAAAAAAATTAACACTGCGCCACCGGAAATTATTTTTATAGAAGAGCCCGCTATTTTAATTACCATTGATGGCGAGCCTAAGCTGCAGGATATACCGCAACGCAGTTTAAAACGCGTCGTTAACACCCCGTACACACTTATTTTCAGTCCCACAGAAAAACTTTATTATTTAAATGCGGATAAAAAAGTCTGGTACACCACCAGTGATTTAAATGCTGACTGGAGCATTACAAAAGAAGTGCCCCGTGCGATTACCGATTTGGAGCCCAAGCCGAGCGAAAAGGATATTGCTGAAAAATCGGCCGATGAAGATCAAGCCAGTAAAAAATCGTCTGATAAAAAGAAAGCCGACACAACAGCCGCAACCAAAAAAGACGCACCACCACCCAAAATTATTATTAGAACCAAACCCGCAGAGCTAATTTCTGCAACCGGCAAAGCTGAGTTTAAACCGGTTGATGACGTCAAAGATTTACTTTACATGAGCAACACTGAAAGTGATGTGCTGCTCGACATTAGTCATCAAAAATACTATGTACTACTCGCGGGGCGCTGGTACAACAGTGATAAAATGCAGGGACCATGGAAATATGTCGCGGGAAAATCACTACCCGCCGCATTTGCAAAAATCCCGGAGAAATCACACATGGGTACGGTGCTGTATGCCGTACCCGGCACTGAGATTGCCAAAGAAGCGGTACTCAATGCTCAAATCCCACAAACTGCAGCCATTAATCGTAGCCTCGCCTCCTTAACCGTTGAGTATGATGGCGAACCGATTTTTCAGCCTATTCTCAGCACCGCCTTAAGTTATGCGGTGAATACCGCCACCCCAGTAATTAAGGTTTCTCAAAATTTATTTTATGCAGTGGATAACGCGGTGTGGTTTGCTGCCACGTCGCCCAAAGGCAAATGGACCATTGCCACCTCGGTGCCCGATGAAATTTACACCATCCCCGCCGACTCTCCCATGTATAACATTACCTTTGTAAAAATATACAAGGCTGAGCCGGAAGTGGTTTATGTGGGTTACACCCCCGGTTATACCAACACCTATGTTTATGGCTCAACCATTGTTTATGGCACCGGTTACTACTATCCCGGCTGGTACCAGCACGCCTACTACCCTTACCCGGCAACCTATGGTTATTACGCTCGCTGGAACCCCTATATGGGCTGGGGTTATGGCATGAGTTACAGCAGTGGCCCGTTCACTTTTAGTATTGGTTACGGCGGCTGGTACGGTGGTGGCTGGTGGGGCCCTCATCATTATTATGGCTATCGACATGCTTATTATCACGGTTATCGCCGTGGTGTTTACTCTGGATATAGACCCGGATACAGACCCATTAACCGACCCGGTAAAAGTCCTTCAATTCAGCCCGTAAAGGCTCAAGCATCACGCAATTTATATAAAAATCGCCGTAACGCGGCACGCATTACACCTGCCAACAAACTGGCAAAAGCACGCCCGGCAACCAACCGTAAAAATAATGTGTATGCCGACAAACAGGGCAATCTGCATCGTAAAACCAATAGTGGCTGGCAGAACAGAAACAATAACGACTGGCAGAAACCCGCCCAGCAACGCCCCGCAAATAAAGCCGGAAGTGGCTACAATCGACAACAATTACAGCGCAGTTACCAGTCGCGCCAGCAGGGTGCACAACGCCGTCAGCAATTTAACCGGGCGAGAGCGGGTGGTGGTAGACGACGTTAATCACTATTCAGATGGGTATTAACCAATGAAAAGCAGCATTTTTCTCAGTATGCTTTGCCTGCTTAGCTCCAATGCATACAGTCGCAGTAGTGCCTCTCAATTTATTGATATGCTAGACGGGCGTTTCGATGCTTCAGATTACCTGTCAAAAAACGCCTATGGTTTTTTACCCGTACCGATCATTATTACCGACCCGGCGGTTGATGGCGGTTTAGGCATGATGGGTTTGTTTTTTCACGAAACCGAAGACGAGAAACTCAAACGCTTAAAGGCCATGAAAAAAGCCGACAGTGGCGCGGCCAGACACCTATTACCGCCCAGCATATCGGTTGCCGCCGCTGCAGCAACGGGTAATCAATCCTGGTTTGCCGGTGGTGGGCACATGGGATTTTTTAAACAGGGCCGTATTCGCTATTTAGGTGGTGCTGGTTATGGCGATGTGAATTTAGATTTTTACGGCACTGGCGATATTAGCCTGGCCGATCCCGTTGAAATTAACACTCAGGCTTCCGGACTTTTTCAAACACTTAAATTTAAGCTCGCTTCCAGCAACTTTTTCTGGGGGGTTGCACAACGTTATATTAACGCCCGAATCTCACCGGCTTCTACGGGCACTTTAGACGGCACGCTACCACCGGAATTTGAAGACGAATTAAAAGCCTTACTGTCTCGCAATATCACCACTTCAGCACTGGGATTAAATTTAGAATTTGATAACCGTGATAATATTTTCTCCCCCACTGAAGGCTACCAATATGGTATTGAACAATTTTGGTATCGTGAAAGTTTTGGCAGCGATATTGAATATGAACTCACGACTTTCAAAGGTTTGAATTACTGGTCACTCAATAATCACTGGCGTGCAGGCTTAAGACTGCACAGCGAATATGCCAACAGTAATAAATTGTTACCGCCCTTTGCAACGCCGTCGATAACGCTTCGCGGCATTCCCGCAAGACGTTATCAGGGTGAGTTGATTGGTGTGCTTGAAACTGAACTAACCTGGCTGGTAGATTCACGCTGGAGTCTGCTTGGGTTTATTGGTGCCGGGCGCGCCAGTAATAACACCGGTTCATTTGCTGATGCTAGCACTCGCGTCACGCAGGGGCTGGGCTTTCGTTACCAGGTTGCACGACGTTACGGATTTGATATGGGTATAGATATCGCCCGCGGTCCGGAGGATACAGTGTTTTATATTACTGCAGGGTCTGCCTGGGGCCGATAAAGATACAGGTAGATAAATAATCAAAATCTATTATCCGCAAATGAACGCGAAGTACGCAAATAAAAGCTTAAAGCTTTTGCTCTAAGACACCCTTACATTTACAGATACAAATCAGTAGCTTGCTGTTAACTATTACTAGTTAGTCTTTGCACCCCGCTATACTCCGGTGATATTTATTTTTTTCCACTATAAAGAGACATTGTCTTACCTGCGAAGACAGGTATTCAGTGCCTGTCGGCATCATTGGATTAGCGTCTTCAACAGAAACAACGATTCTTTTTAAGTTAACGCCACAGCACTGATATGATATAAACATGACAGCATAAAATTAATCAGCGAGATAAAAAATGAATCAGTCACTTGTTATTACCGCCATTGGGGACGACCGCCCGGGTATTGTTAATGAACTCACCGAAGTTTTACTTAATGCCAGTTTAAATGTCGAAGACAGTCGCATGAGCGTACTCGGCGGTGAGTTTGTAGTAATGCTGCTGGTTACCGGTAGCGCGTCTTCGATTGATTCAATCAAACAGCAAAAAGACTCATTGGCAGCAACACTGAATTTAAATTTGCTGATTAAGCCGACTACCAGACGCAGCAACAATGACAACCACCTCAGTTATCAGGTTACTGTAGAAGGCATGGATAATCCGGGGATTGTGCATAAACTCGCACGTTACTTTTCTCAACACAGCATTAATATTGTCAATATGCATACTGCAAGTAACCATGCACCGCATACAGGTACACCGATGTTTAGTGTAAATATGCGGGTTGATATTCCAGATAAATTAGATATCACACAACTGGAAAATGATTTTGGCGAGCTTTGCGATGAGCTCAGCATGGACGTGGAATTTAAACCCGCTGATTAAATAACCTTAAATATTTTCACCGAGATAATCATGCCTGTAACGTTAAATAAAAAAGTCCCCGCCTTCTGTTCACAGGCGACGGGCGAACAAACACTTTGTCTGAAAGATTTTAAAGGTAAAAACCTCATTATTTATTTTTACCCGAAAGACAACACGCCGGGTTGCACCCAGGAAGGCCAGGACTTTCGCGATCACTATGCGAAATTTAAACGCGCTAAAACCGTTGTTGTTGGTGTGTCCCGCGACTCAGTGCGCGTTCACACTAACTTTAAAAGTAAACATGAGTTTCCATTTGATTTACTTTCCGACGCGGATGAAAGCGTCTGCAATTTATTTGGCGTTATCCAGCTAAAGAAAAATTATGGCCGTGAGTATATGGGCATAGTCCGCAGCACTTTTTTAATCGATGCTAACGGTGTACTCAGAGAACAGTGGCTCGGAGTACGCGTTAAGGGACATGTTGAAGAAGTACTGGCGGCAGCTAAACACGTTAAACCAGAATGACTTTTAAATTTTTCCCGGCTGGAATGGCCCCTCTTTTTCTAACAGGGGCATCAACAGTCCATGCCTTCTTTACATGCTAAGCGCCCAGCTCTTTACCTCTGCATAATAAACAAAAGTATTAATCTCTATCAACTTTACTGTGTTTCTATATGAGAATCATTTGCATTCGCATCATCATCATGTATACTCCACTCAGATTTAGAGAACAGGCCATCAGCACAACATTGATTTGCTGATAACTGGGCTCACCCAATAATATAGAGTGGAGCTATTTCCCCATGAAAAGCCGTAAATTTGTATCATCTACCTTAAAAAGTGCCATTGCCAGCGCACTATTACTGGCATCAACGAATGCCATTTCAGCAGAATCAGACAGTCTTCAACTACAGCTTGATGCCCTCAAAGCAGAAAACAAAATTATTTTAGAGCGTCTGGAAGCCACAGCAGATATGCTTGAATCAGGTAATATAAATACATCTCCCACTCAAAATACGTCAGGTGAACAATCTTCACACAGTCATAGCAGCGCAGAAACAGCACGCGATAAAACCTTTGGCACTCATGGCTCTAAAGGCAATACTACGATTGGTGGTTATGGTGAACTGCATTACATCAACACTGACAGCACCAAAATAATTAACTTGCATCGCTTTATTTTATTCATGGGTCATGAGTTCAGTGACAAAATTCGCTTCTGGTCAGAACTGGAAATTGAGCACTCACAAGTTAAAACGGAAGGTGAAGGCTCTGGCGAAGTTTCCATGGAACAGGCTTTTCTTGAATTTGATGTAAGTGACAATAACTCAGTCCGTGCAGGTATTATTCTGGTCCCTGTTGGAATGGTTAACGAAACCCACGAGCCACCCACTTTTTACGGTGTTGAGCGTAATAATGTAGAAAAGTACATTATTCCCACCACCTGGCGTGAAGGTGGCGTGAGCTTCAGCGGCCGTTTTGGCGACGCATTTAGCTATGATCTGGCCATGCATTCCGGCTTACAGGTTGGCGATGACTATACTGTTCGTGGTGGTCGTACCAGTGTAAGCAAAGCGCCAATGCAGGACCCTGCCTACACAGCACGCCTGAAATGGACGGGTGCAGCAGGCGTAGAACTGGGCGCGACTATGCAGTACCAACGTGATATTACTCAAAGCACCGATGCCGCTGCGGGAAGTGCGAGCCTGTTGGAGACTCATGCGGTTTGGCTAACCGGACCGTTTGCATTACGCGCTCTGTATGCGAGCTGGGACTTAAGCGGTAACGGACCGAAAAGCCTAGGCTCTGACGAGCAAAGCGGCTGGTATGTAGAGCCCTCTTACAAATTTACGTCTCAGTGGGGTATATATGCACGCCAGAGCAGCTGGGATAATATGGTTAACAGCGCGAATGATACACAGCGCAATCAGACCGATTTTGGCTTTAGCTACTGGCCCCATGAAGATGTGGTTGTGAAAGCAAACTATCAGTTACTGGATAAGGCAGGCACGGATGACGATGGCTTTATGCTGGGAGTCGGCTACCAGTTCTAAATGCCGACTGAGAAACCTGCGAATGCATTATGCTCACGTAGGTTTCTCACTTCGCCAACAACTGGTATGATGCGCCCCCATGATTTTTACACGCTTTATTTTTATTGTTCTGTGCTGCTTACAACTACCGGCTTACGCTGGTGGTCAGTATCTTCAGCCTGATGCATTTATCCAGTTAGCCTTTGCAGAGAATCAACCTAAAGCCAAAGCACTCTGGCTCACCAAAACTGACCGTGAAAATATTAAACAAATTCTCGCACATGATTTTAGAAAACTGCGTTTACGCTACTGGAAACAGCAGCAAAAAACCGCCTGGATATTAGATGAAATTGGTAAAGAAAAACCCATTACCATTGGCGTTGTTATCAACCACGGCAAACTTGAAAGCATAAAAGTTCTGGCGTTTCGTGAAAGCCGCGGCGATGAAATACGTCATGACTTTTTCACCAAACAATTTCTACAGGCAAGCATAAATAATGACTTACAGCTGGATCGCCACATAGATGGGATTTCAGGTGCTACACTTTCAGTACGAGCCATTACCAAAATTTCCCGCATTGCACTTTACCTCGACCAACAACTGCGTGCCAAACAATGACCCGCCATAAAAAGAAATTTCCGGCGTTTTTATGGCACAGGCGATTTGGCCTGCTACTGGTACTGTTTATTATATTACTGGCCGTGACCGGCATTATGCTTAATCACACTGACGGTTTACAACTCAACAAAACTAAAATCAATAATGCGCTGGTGCTTAGCCTGTATGAAATTAACCCGCAACAAGCAGCTATCAGTTATCGAACGCAAAAACATATTTTCACCCAGCTCGATCAACAAATTTATTTCGACAATAAAAAACTTCTCAACGATAAACAACAGATTAGAGGCGTGACCAATGCAGGTGAAATTATCATACTGGTATTGTCCCGCGATGTTATTTTGCTCAGCCGCGACGGTGAACTAATTGATCGTTACCCGCTGGCACAAAACACTGAAATAGAACACGTCGGCATGCTCGAAAACAAAGCCATTATAAAAATGATGGATCAGAGTATGTGGCAGGCTGATGAAGATATTATTAACTGGCAGGCCATTGCCCCCATACAGATGACATGGTCACCACACATTCAGCCAGGTGAAAACTTAAAACAGGATTTACTTAAACAATACCGGGGCGAAGGTTTACCACTAGAGCGAATTATTCTGGACATTCACAGCGGTCGCATCTTTGGAAAGTTCGGTGTATACGTTATGGATGGTGTTGCTATACTGATGATATTTTTAAGCTTGAGTGGTTTATGGATGTGGTGGCAGCGACGCTTGAAACAACAAAAAAAGCGAATAAAAAAACGATTGTAACTCGCCTCCCGAATGCCCGTAAAACATGTATGTGCAAATTTATTCACACAACAAAGTAAACCCACGGAATTGGTTCGAATGACGTCGAACCTACAGATGAAATAGCTTAGTTTACTAAGCTCACTATCATCGCGGTATGCTTTAGAGGCGAAATTAAATAGCTCCAGATACCTGCCCCAGCAACAATTACGCTGCACATTTAGCTCATCAATAATTTTATTTTAATTGCCTGTCTCGCACTAAATAACCGCAAAGCATTTACTCAACAGCCCTGTCAGGCATAGGCCACGCCGTAATCACCGCCTGAATTAATGCCGCTAATGGAATCGCAAAGAATACACCCCACACCCCCCATAATGCACCGAATACCAGCACTGCAATAATGATTGCCGCCGGGTGCATATCTACCGCCTCGGAAAACAATAATGGTACTAAAATATTGCCATCTAAAAACTGCACAACCAAATAGGCCAGCATAATGTATAAAAACTCATAACCGAACCCAAACTGAAAATAAGCCAGTATTGCAACTGGAATGGTGACAGCTATCGCTCCCACATAAGGAATAATAACCGACAGGCCAACAAACAGACAAAGCAACGCCGCATATTGTAAGCCGAGTATTTTTAAAGGGATATAAGTAGCAATACCCACCACCACAATTTCAAGTAATTTACCGCGAATATAACTACCGATTTTTCTATCTACATCCTGCCAGACTTTAGTAACCAGACCATCTTCCTGAGGCAAAAAATGGCATAACCACTGTAAAATACTTTGCTTATCTTTGAGAAAGAAAAATACCAGTAATGGCACTACCACCATATACACCATTAGCGTAAATAAATTAACCACTGAAGATAATGAACGCGAAACGACCACCTGCCCCGCAGAGGCTAATTCTGTATTAATCAATGAAACGATATCTTCTATCTGTGACTCGGAAATAAACGGATAATCTTCCGGCAGGCTAATTAATAAGGTCTGCCCTTTGCTTAGCATATTGGGAAACTCGGTAAAAAATTGCGATAACTGTTGATAAATTAATGGCGACAAGCCGAGCATTAATATCAATAGTAAAACCACAAAACCAACAACAACAATTGTGACTGATAATAAACGTGGAATTTTGAAATGGCAGAGTTTACGTACTACACCTTCAAGCACATAGGCAATCACTACCGCTGCAATGACCGGTGTTAATACATTTCCCATAAAAGCTATTAGCATAAAACCAAATATCAGCATTAATGCAAGAATAACCGCCTGCGGATCTGAAAAATGCTTGTTATACCAACCGCGTAATACATCAATCACTGTGTATCGCCTGACTGAGTTGTACCCATTGACATTTGAAACTTGTTTTCAAAAAGCATCTCCATTTCATCGATAACATCTTTTGCCTTTTTACCCTGCATCATGTGTTGCATCATAAATTCAGATGTTTCATTTAATAATGTTTTTTGTGGAATCATCGGATAGTTTTTCTTCAGGCGTTTAATGGCCGCAACCACACTTTCTTCTTCCGGTCTGAGAATACCCAATGGTTCCGTTATTTTTGATATAGGAGCGGGTGCACGAGATTTTAAAAATTCAGCGAATTCAAATAACGTAGTTTGATCTTTCTCAGGTAGGTCGTTGAAAATATCAGCTAAAGACTGGGATGAAGGGTTCAAAATTGCACTCCTGAATATTTAATTTTTTTATTGTAACAGGAAAGTTGTGCAGGTTTTACTTTGAGAATCAGCTAAATGCTTAGATTAGCGTAACTTTGCACTGAATAAATACAACGTCACACTAACACTAAGCGAACTATTTCGGGTGTGACTGGCAATACTGCTTGGCAAATTCAAGTAACTCTTCCATTGCCCGCACTTTAAACTTATGGCGCTGATGAACAAATGAGAATGGACGCTCCAGTGGTGGGTCCAGTGGAATTACCTTTAAGGTATTAAGCTTAATTTCTTTCTGCACCGTTGACAGGGACATGATAGAAATACCCATTCCAGCTTCTACAGCACTCTTAATTGATTCCGGGCTACCTAACTCAAGACAGATATTAGGCTCGTCTTTAATGCCGGTTTCCAGTAAATACTCGGCAATCACTTCACGGGTGCCCGAACCCTCTTCGCGACAGATAAAAGGGTGCGATACAATTTCCTGCGCAGCTATGGTTTCATTATTTGCCAACGCATGATCAGGTGGCATAATCGCGACCAGCTGATCCATACGACAGACATCAACCTGTAAATTTTTATTACTGACCGATGCTTCAACTATACCCAGATCAATAATATTGTTTTCCACCATCGAAACAATACCATCGGTATTAGATACTTTCAGGCGAATATTTACTTCCGGGTTTTTAGCTTTAAAGTCACCCAGCAAAAACGGCAACATATATTCAGCAATGGTGGTACTCGCCCCAAGGGTAACGACACCACTAACATCACCGGTCATCTCACGTATTGAATGCTCCATCTCATCATAGAGTTCAAAGATACGGCCAGAGAAACTATACACTCGCAGGCCCGCTTCAGTGAGGCTGACACGGTTATGTGTACGGTCAAATAAACGGGTGTTAAAATATTCTTCTAACTGACGAATTTGAAATGTCACCGCCGGTTGAGTCATATGTAGAGCATCCGCTGCCTTGGTAAAGTTCAGTAGCTTGGCTACCGTATGAAATACTTTTAGTCGTCGATCTGCCATAACATTTACTTATACGGACTCTAGGGAGGCGTTATAGTACCAAGCAATTGGCTATATGCAAAGATTATGTTGTCATATATCGATTGAATAGTTGATTTGACACAGTAGAAATGTACAAATCAAAGCAAAACTACTATAAAATCAACAAACAACATAAAATAAACAATCACATTTTAATAACCTAATTTTGATTCCTCTCTATTAAAGGTGTATAAAAACAATAAGAAGATATCATGCTCGATACTTATACTCGAAAGCTCAAAAGTATTAATGCATAGCATCAAACCACACCACTTAACTTTAGAACGTGGTTTTAATTTTCAATAAAAAGTGAATCACTATGATTTTAAATCAGCTACATTTTAAGCACTTCATCCGTCAAATTATATTTATTAGCACACTGATGCTACTGGTTTCAGTATGCAATGCAGGCATATATAAGTGGGTAGATGATGAAGGAAACGTGCATTATTCTCAGCAGCGCCCTGCCAACACATCTTCTGAAAGAATGAAAGTGCAGCAATATGCTCCTAAAGATACATCATCCTATAAACGTCCAAGCTTTAAAAGTAGTGACACCCAGACCGCCAAGTCACCTAAAGCAGAAGAGGATGAACCTGAGGAAGAAAAAGAAACCCGTGCTGAAAAGAAACAACGCATGGCAGACTGCGAACAAATTCGTAACAACCTGGCATCTATGGAATCCCGTGGACGAATTAGAAGCAAAGATGCTGATGGAAATATAACCTATCTGTCTGACAAAGAGAAACAGGCGCGTATTACCAAAAGCAAAGCCACGCTCTCTAAAAGCTGTAAATAACGCTAACCAAAGCAGACTGGCTAAAAAGTTGGGGCATCAATTCTGTGCAACTGCCCGGATTAAATATAATCCGTCAGTCGCTCTTCATACTCTGTCATAAACCAATTCAGTGCCATTTCCCATATTAATGGTCATCGTGTATTTTTTAGCCACTCGCTGAGTGCGAATGGCTAATAGGGACAAAATAAACCGGGATATATTTAGTAGCCGGTCTCAGCCGGTTCTCTTTAAAACAATTTATTCAGACTAACCGCAACAACCTGCCGGTCATAAACATATAAATCATCTGATGATGCATTGTCCGTATACTCCAGCTTAAGCTTTAACTTCATTGTTTTATCAAGTTTATAATTTGCAGAAGCTATAGCTTTCCAACGATCATCATTACGATTTTGAGTACTGGTTGAAGGATAATCACTCTTGCGATAGGCAAGATCGGCGGTTAGATCCCATTTGGTATTTAATTTTAAATTATATTTTCCACGTAATGTATGACGGGTAGGTGAATAACTAAACTCACTAATACTGCCATCAACGGCATCAACTCTGACCAGATCATTTCTGTCATTCAACTCCAGTTCATAATAAAGCTGAAAATAATTATTTTTATGATAACGACGAAACTCGCCTCTGATTTTCTGACGCCAGCCTTCGGTATAATCAAACACCACATCGTCGCTACTAATATCTTCATAGCGATAACGCAAGTAAACTCTGTCTGTGTTTGAAAGTCTATGCCGGCCTCGGGCTTCCAGCTTAAGAATTGACTGATAGTCTCTCGCCCCATAGGTTAGCTTATCTAAACCCAGTTTGAAATGAGTATTCCAACCGGCTAATTTCTGAGTTTTCTTCAAACTGACACCATATTCGTCCTGATCAAATGCACCCTTTGGAATTAAAGGGTTACCTGTATCTTCGTAACGAATCGTATATAACAGACCCTCAACACTCCAGCCATCAGTAGACTTACCGGAAAACAAATAGTCTGCCGATAACAACGCATCAAAAAACATACCTGACTCTTCCGAACCTATATCTACAGGCGCGAAATTAATATTACTGTCATAGCCCAGACTACCACTCAGATAGACTGAACCCCTGGTTTTTTTTGATGATAATTTTTTTTGTGGCAGACTTTTGCTATCTAATGATGATAACTGCTGACTGGCCAGATATACCACTTTTTTATCCCGGCTGGTTTTTACAATCGACTGGAAATATTTTTTAGCGGTTAGCGAATCTTTTTGTTTAACCGCGATCAGACCCAGATTGTACTCGGCCAGAGATTTCATCTTCGGTTGCTTAATCAACGCACTAAAATAACGTTCGGCATTTTTATACTGCTCTAATTTATAATACGCACTTCCCAGATTGTAATAGAGTGCGGTACTGCGATTTCCCTGTTGACGTGCCAACTCGAACTTTTTAACTGCACTGCTATAATTAGCCTGCTTAAAATAACTAATACCCTGTGCAAAATTTTTGTTCACTGAACTTTCTTCTTCCGCCGCAATTAGTTGCATAGAAACAAACAGTAATGCGATTAACAACCAGCGACTCATATTCTTTTTACATCCAAACATACCATCTACCTGTAAATGATTTTCCATACACTAATAAACCTCCCCCTGCATTTGCAGGGGGAGGTTTATTCATAGCTCAATTTTTAATAAAAACTAAAAATCATATGCTTTCAGATTAACGTTGTCCACCACGTAGCTCAGGTCTTTCCTGAACAGACGAATCGAACTCTGGAACGTCTATTTCCGGAGCGTCGAACTCAGGTCGCTCAATATCATCCGGGCTATTCGGACCATCTTCACCACGACGCTCATGCTCTTCACGCTCTTCATTAATACGATCATTCACATCGCTATCATCACGATCGCCTTCATGCTCACGTTCCATTTCACGATCTTCTTCCATTTCGCGTTCCATGTCACGATCCTGGTCCATTTCTCGATCCTGATCCATGTCATGCTCTTTATCCATGTCACGATCTTTATTCATGGCATGCTCTTCATCTTCATCAGCATGATCCATTTTTTCTTTATGCTCTGCCGCCTTGTCATTCGCATGCTCTAAACCATGCTGAGCACTTTCTTTTGCACGCTCACGAGCCATTTCCGGCAGTTCAATATTTTCCATAACATGATCTGAAGAAGCTTCATTCATCTCCATTACACGAATCGTTACGTCGTCAGCTGCGGCCATTGCGCCTAAAGGCAATGTCATGCCCAGCCCTAAAATAATTGCTTTGCTTAATGTTTTCATAATATTTCTCCAAAGTTTTTTAAGCAGATGTCACTGGCTGAATCTGATAGCTCATCACGCCGTTATCTGTAGTTTTTAAAATTAATCGATAGGTTTTGGTTTTGTCACCATAGCTAAGGTGGGCAACTAGTTCTCCCTTACCCGCCTCTATTGCATTTATCGGCAACGCCAAAACGTTCTGACCTTTTTTCAGACTGGTGCTCCAGCTTAGCTGACTGCGACCGGGGTAACCTTTCAGTTCAACATTGGCAGGTAACTCTATACTTAGCGTTACCTGTTCAATTGCATCAGGCGCTTCAAACAACAATCTGACAGGACGAGTTTCATTCATTGCTACAGAGATGGTATTGCTACCTGACAGTGACTCTTGCGGTGCAAAAATCATTGGTACAGCTACCCATAAAAACACACTTGCGGCTAATGCCGTAACAAAACCATTTAGAAATCGACGGTCATGCTGACCACCCTGATGTTGTTTACGCACTTCAGCAAACACCCGGCTTTCAAAGTTGTCTGAGGCTTCAACCAGCGGCAATGATGCTAATGCTTCACGTACCGCCTGTGCTTCTTTCAAACTTTGCTGACAAGCTGTGCAGTTGTTGATATGCAGCTCGACCGATCTTTGCTCATGTACCAGCAAATCGTGATCAAGGTAGTCATCAAGTAATGTGTCTATGTCTGTGCAGTTCATAATTCTTATCCTGTTATTCATTTACACGACTCCCGGCCTCAAAAGGTTCCATTTTTTTTAATGATTCTCTTAAGCGACTACGGGCACGGTTTAAACGGGATTTCAACGTACCAATTGATACGTCATACATTGTGTGAATTTCCTGCAGAGTGTAGCCTTCTACGTCATGCAGAATGACCAGAACACGCTGATCTTCATTCAACTGACCCAGAGATTCCTGTAATTGCTGCTGTAACAGGTTCCGCTCTTTAGTGCCCGCCGGCCCTGGCGACTGCTCGCTATAGTCTTCGAGAATTTTCTCGTCATCATCACCCACCAGCTGTAATGGTGCACGCTGCTTACTGCGTAATTTATCAACAAAGTGACGGTACAGCACACGGGCCAGCCACGGACCCAATTTTTCAATGGTCTGCATTTCTTTGAGTCGCGGGTAGAGTTTGAGCAGAATGTCCTGCACCAGGTCTTCTGCATCATGCTGTTGGCCGCTAAAGCGATAGGCCAGTTTATAAAGTTGTTTAAGATGCGGCTGAATTAGCGCTTCAAACTGATCCTGTTCTGAGGGCTGGGTAGTCCATAGTTTTTTCACGTTCATATATATGTACACGCTTGAGCAGGCGAAAAGGTTCCATTTATTTTCAATCCATTATAAACAACCAAAGCTGCCGGTTATGGCACATTTGATTTTTATATCTTTCTCGCGGTTAATTCAAACGGTGCAATATATCCCCGGCTAATATTTTCAATCATATTCTTAATTTTTATACCGGTGGACTCCTGCATGAGCGTATGTAGGCCTAAAGCTGGCGGACCGCCGTTTGCCTGATTTTTTTCCTGTAACTGTTTAAAAAAGTCCAGCGAAAACTGCTGTCGATTGTGTTGTGATAACACCTCAAAACCCGCAGATTCTATAACCTGTTTATAATTTTCCAGACTCGCCAAATGACTGGTTGACGCCTCACCCGCCCAGGGGACCGGGTATAACAAATCGCCCGCCTGTACCCGCATAACGTCATAAACCCCCAGCCATGCTCCACTATCCAGCACCCGGTGAATCTCTTTAAATAAACCGGCTTTATCTTCAATATTCATTGCTACATGCATCATGTATGCACCGTCGAATGAGGCATTTTCAAATGGCATTGATAGCGCACTGCCGTGATAAAGTTTTATATTATGCTGTAGATTAGCCCAGGCACAAAGCTCGTTTCCAGTGGCAACAAACTCGTCGGTTAAGTCAATTCCCGACACCCGGTTATGATGCTTTTGTGCAACATAGCGTGCAGCACCCCCAAGACCACAGCCAATATCAAGCAAATGATGGTGCTGAGCAATGTCGAACTGAGATAGCAGATTTTGTGTGGCGATGCGCCCGCCGATATGAAATTCATCAACTGCCGCCAGATCATCAATACTGACATCGTGTTGCGTTTTATTAAGTTTTTTCAGGGAAAGCTTAATCGCATTCAGTAAATCGCCATGTTCATAATGTGAGGCAACCGCCTGTTCATCTGACATACTGCTTCCTCCAGGTTACATGCACCATAACCACAGTCAGCAAATTCTATGCTGACCAGTGTAACAACGTTTTAAGTTCATCTGGTTTTTGCTGCAGGTCTGCAATTGTATAATTATCTAACACGTCTAAAAAAGCATCTCCGGCTTGCTGTAAAATAGATTTTAGCTGGCAACCGGGTTTGATCGGGCAAGGTGACGGCGAGTTACAATCGACTATATCCAGACGTGCTTCCATCTTACGGACCACATCTCCAATATAAATCTGGCTGGCTGACATCTGCAGCCGAATACCGCCATATTTACCACGGGTGGTATTGATAATTTTTAGAATGCCCAGCTTGTGTACCACCTTCACCAGATGGTTACGGGGAATTTGAAAGTGCTCGGCGATATCAGAAATAGTGACTCGCTGATCAGGCTCCTGCAGGGACAGGAAGATAAGTACACGCAGGCTATAATCTGTGTAGTGTGTTAATTGCATAAGTAAACTATAACGTATGCGCTGCAATAAGGTAACCACACTTTGAAAAAATTCAATTCAAATCCCTGATGCTGTATTACCGTTATTTATATATTTATAGCGCCGGCTATTCGCCGGCTACCACACCAGATACCACACCAGATACCACAAACGGGTCACTATAAATCTGATTCATGGCGACCCCCTTTAGAAATATCTGCATTTTCAGTTGATTAACTATCTTTGCATCACCACACAGATAGGCTTTCCATTCTTCAGGATTAACAATAATCTGCATAATTTGCTGCTGCAATGTCTGGCCGCTACTGTCATCATTGGACATAGTTTCAAGCACATTCGTGTGATAGTGAAACTGGCTATGTTTTTTCGCCATTGCCTGTAATGTCTGGTGCAAATATAAATCCTGCTCGGTTCTAGCGCCATGAATCAAATGAATCTCGCCACAATGCCCCTCACCGTCATCACCGGCAATTGCATCACGGGCAATACCGATCAGCGGTGCCAAACCGGTGCCGGTGCCAGCTAACAACAGCTTTTGCTGTGAGTTACCCGGCACATAAAAACAGTCACCACTGGCCTGTTGAATTTTCAATTCATCACCGGGGTGAACCTCATCGTGTAACCACGAACTCAGTTTACCTTCCGTAATACGTCGAATATGCAGCTCTAGTAAATTATCCAGCCCAGGCACACTTGCCAGTGAATAGCTTCTGGAAAGTGTGTCGGTTTTGCAGATATTAATAAACTGCCCGGCTTTATAATTAAAATCAGCAGCAGGCTTTAAACGCAATCGCAAAATATGCTGATTTAAAAGCTCATGTTCAATCACCGTTGCCATACTATGTGTCTCAGCATCATTGGCAGCAACCACCCTCAGAGGTGATGTTGGTTGGCAGCTGCAGGCCAGAAAATAGCCCTGCGCCTTAAGCGTGTCTTTTAGCCCAGCCTGTGCGGTAGCGGGTATGTCACCCTCAACCGCCTGCAACATACAACTTTGACACACACCTGCCTGACAACTATTAGGAATTTCATAGTTATGATTTAACAGCGCAGACAATACACTCTGCCCATCTTCTATCTCAATTTTTTTGTCATCAAAAATAATATGCGTCATCACTATATTTCCTTAACAGGATTACCTATTTATTATTTATTAAGCACGTCACTGCGGGCGCCATTAGCAATATCCGCCACTTCCTGAATATCCTCTGCCGCCACACCCAACTCCTGCAACGTAGCGCCTAATAATTCAACAATGGCATCAACATGGCTGTCATTTAAGCCCCGAGCAACCAGATGCTTATGACCTTCGCGCATATCTTTACCGGTATAGTTATTGGGGCCACCAAATGCCATGGTCAGAAAACCTTTTTGTTTGTTGATCTGCTGATCCATATCAACGCCATCAAAAAAGCCGTTAACCCGCTCATCCATTAATACCTTACGGTAGAATATATCAACGGCCTGATCTACAGCGGCTTCACCACCAATGCGTTCAAATAAAGTGCTCATAAAAAGATTTCCTTTAAAGATGTATTTAAAATATACTATAATACGGACTATACATAAGATACATCTAATATACAACTTTAAATTTGATTAATTATGAGTGGCAAAAACCGGCTAATACCCGTAGATTAGCTATGGAAATATAAACACATTAGCTGGCACCGCCATTTATCTGCCATCATTAATTATGGCAACAAAAAACAACCACCCGTAACTGCACCATTAACGAGGAGAAACATGCTTAAACAATTACGTCTATTTCTGGCGATTGAACCAGAATCCGTCAGCCTCTCAGAAAAGCTGGTTGCCAGCCTTGGCGGCATCATTGGCATTACACTAATAAGTTTTATCAGCTTTCAGTTTACCGGGGCCAGCGGAGCGGCATTAATCGTGCCATCGATGGGAGCATCTGCGGTACTGGTTTTTGCCGTGCCTCACGGTAAATTATCCCAGCCCTGGGCATTAATTGGAGGCAACCTGATCTCAGCTATTGCCGGTGTCACCTGCTACAAACTGATACCGGACACTTTTCTGGCAGCGGGACTGGCGGTGGGACTGGCAATCGGCTTAATGCATTTGTTCAGCTGTATTCATCCACCAGGGGGCGCCACTGCATTGGCAGCAGTCATTGGTGGACCCGCGATTAACAGCCTGGGTTATGAATACGTGCTAACGCCAATTCTATTAAATGTCACAATTATCTTTATCGTCGCCATTTTATTTAATAACTTATTTCCATGGCGACGTTATCCCGGTGCCTCGATGATGCGCTTTACCGACCAGAGCAAAAAAGTTAATAGCGTGGACAGTCCCGCTCATCAGGTTGATAAACAGGCCATTGAAAAAGCCATTGCCGATATGGATCTGGTAATGGATGTGACAGTCGAAGATTTACAGCGGGTAATAAAGTTAAGTCTGCAACATGCCCAACATCAGAAACTCTCATCCCAACAAATTTTACTCAATCATTTTTACACCAACGGGCAGCATGGCCCGCATTGGTGCGTACGCCGGATTATTGATGAATCAGTTGCAGATGATCCGAAAAAAGATATGGTTATTTATCGGGTGGTTGAAGGTGAACGATTTAATACTGCGGATAGCTGTACACGGCAAGAATTTGCACGCTGGTCAGCACGAGAAGTTTTTCCGAATACTCATGAATAAATTTCTATCGCATAAATAATTAGCATAAATACACGTTAAACATTGCCGCATATATTTACGCTAATTATTTTTTGCTTTAGTTTCTATTGCATATACGCATAACCTTCTTCTAGTTGCAGCCTGACTATTTCTGCATCAGCCATAGGCACCATTTTTACAAAACCGTGAATATCTTCGGGATCATACTTCATGACTTTCGCTGCGGCTTTACACATTCTAAACTCGATGGTGGTACCAATCGTTAAACTGTTAGCCCGGTACATTCTATCTTTAAATTCTGAAAATTTATCTCTTGCAAAGAATGCAATGGCATCACCATGAATCACTATAACAATAGAGCTATCAAACATTTCAGACTCATATAATTTAAAAAGATAACTGGCACGGTCTAAAATATTATCCAGTTCACGCGGCTCATCTGTGGTTAAATCATATAAAAGTTTATGTGGCTTATATTTGATATCCAGACTTTTTGCATGTCCCCATGGTGCGTTAAGTTCAGCTGCATCTGCATTTGAATCATTGACCGTTTGTATATCCTGACCCGCAGCAACATTGAAAGTTAACACCATCATAAAAAACACAAAGCACAACAACTTATAAACACACATCATTTTAAACATCTCATTAATCGAAGAAGTAATTTTACTAACTATTAAAGCAAATAGGTGAACTGTGAAGCAGATAAACCTACTCCTCCCAAAAGAAGCAAGCTGGCTTTAACTAATGGTTGTTCCAGTATTGGCTGAAATGCACCTTTGCGTAACTGACTGACATTCTCAATTAGCTCATCAATTTGAGTTAACGTAGGTTTATCATTCAGCGACTTATTTCCACCAACCGTAAGCTTATCCATATTAAGTTTATCCATAAATGTAGCGCGTACCAACTCGGCTTCCTGGCGTAGTTTAATAGCCGCATACAATGCAATTGCTATTAGGCTGCTAGTGATAATTGCCATACTTTGTGGAAACCCCCAGTCATCAAAATAATTAATCCGTGAAAACAGAATAAGCACAATAATAATAAACGGATAAAATATCAGCTTACCCACTTCTCTAGTTCTCTCAGCAATAATATGCAGCTTTAACCAGTCTATGGCATATTTTCGGGGAATATTTAATTCCACAACCAGCTCATCAACACCTGTATCACCCCAGTCATAACTGTTTTCAGTTAAACCCTTTACCCAGGCGATACATAAGCGAGTCGCATCTACCATATAAAACAGCACAAACAGCATACCAAGTAAACTCAGCACCGTAATCACTGCATCGACAGCCAGTGTATACGGCCCTCTTAACGGTGGTGCCTCAAGACCAAATAAAGTAAATACCAGGCTGATAAATGCCTGAAAAATTAACACCACCGTACAGGCCCTTAAAAAGCGATTTCGTTGTGAGCCATATTCTCCATATGTTTGCCAGAAACGTTGCACCGGAATCTGCTTACTTTGCTGCAGGCTTTCAATTTTTTGTTGCTGCTGATTTGAAATCCACTTATTAATTCTGGCGACTGGCACATACAGATAAATCAGGCCAAACCAGACGGCAAACACCGCACCCCAGATAAACAACATAAGATAAATAAATTCATAGGTAATAGTGAGTGGCAATGTTGCGACTAATGCAGCCGATACCAGAAGCATAATAACAACCAGGAATATCCAGTTGTTTTTTACACTCGGTAAATGATATGAAATCGTCGACATAGAAAGCGGCACACCCTGTTCGTTAGTTGCATAATCAATACGATTAAATAATAAATAACGATGCCCGATTTCAAGATAATTTTTATCCAGTGCGCGTTTTGAAATACAGACAAAATACAGACTTAATATAAATATCATGCTATTCATAATTTCCGTTGGCCAGACACTGATACCTGACAGCATGATAAAAGGCTCTTCATGATTTAATGAGCACCAGGCACCAATTGCCGATACCAGCATCAGTACCAGAACGGCACTTGCCAGCCAGTACATCTGATAACGGGCTCGCGCGTTAAGCTGGCCTAATGCCAATAG